>DUSF01000036.1 GCA_012842745.1 Bacillus sp. (in: firmicutes)
CTTCATCATGTACATAGAACTGAATGAATTGGATTAGTTGGAACGCCGTATGAGATGAAAGTCTCACGTACGGTGTGAACGAGGGGAAAAGGGAGCGATAACCTCAAACCCTTACCTATTCGTATGAGTAACATATAAATTCAAACGACTTTATTGCTGTATTTTTAGGTGAATTTGAAAAGAGTCAACTTATCAATTTATATTCTTAAGTACATTATTGCGACTGAGTAACAAATAATGATTTGTCTTACATACAACAAGTGATATGATAATTAAATAGGCACTCATCTATAAATTTCCGAATACGATAACATATGTGTGCATCATTAAAATGTCATTTTGGCAAGGAGTGGAATATTACTTATGAAAGTCGCTGTATTATATGGGGGAACATCAGGGGAGCGTGAAGTTTCGTTATCTTCTGGCAAAGGCATCATGAACGCCCTGCAAAAGAAAGGGCATGAAGTAATCGGCATTGATTTTAACCCAAGTAAAATCAATGAATTAATAACATTAGATGTTGATATTGTTTTTATCGGCTTGCATGGACGCTTCGGTGAGGATGGTAGAATTCAAGGCCTTTTAGATTTGCTTAATATTCCTTATGTTGGCTCTGGTGTGCTAGGTTCTGCTTTAGCGATGAATAAAGTGAAGGCAAAAAGAATATTGGAACGAGAGGGAATCCGCGTTGCTAAAGATCAAACATTAAATGCGGCTACATTTAATCGTGATAGCTTTCAATTTGAATTAGAATATCCCGCTGTTGTCAAACCTGCTTGTGAAGGTTCTACAATCGGCTTAACGATTGCACATAATGAACAAGAATTAATGGCTGGAGTTGAAGAAGGCTTTAAACATGATGAAAATTTATTAATTGAAGAGTTTATTGATGGCATGGAAGTAACGGTTGCTGTTTTAGGTGAAAAAGGAAAAGAGCAAGCCTTGCCTGTCATTGAAATCGTGCCAAAGAATAAATATTATGATTATGAATCAAAATATGCCCCAGGCATGAGTGAACATATTATTCCTGCAAGAGTAAGTGATGATATTACAGAATATCTACAAAATATGGCCGTGTTAGCTCATCAATCACTAGACTGTAAAACGTATTCACGAACGGACTTTATTGTTCCACATGATGGAAGCTTACCTGTGCTCTTAGAGGTCAACACATTACCTGGTATGACGCCGACTAGCTTATTCCCAGATGCCGCCCGTGAAATTGGCTTATCCTATGAAGATATGATTGAAACGCTCCTACAACTATCGCTAAAATAGGGTGTAAAAACCGTTGCATGGAATATCCTGATATGTATACTTATAGTAATGTATGTAAAATATAACCGTATAGTCTGATGATTCTTTAGGAGGGAAAATTTCATGGCAGCCGATAAAGCAGGAATTGGAAATGAAGATAAGCTAGATGTCTTGAAATCAACGCAAACAGTCATTAAAAATGCATTAGATAAGCTCGGTTATTCTGAGGAGTTTTATGAACTTCTCAAGGAGCCTTTGCGAATGATGACTGTTAGAATTCCCGTTCGGATGGATAATGGATCGGTCAAACTTTTTACTGGCTACCGTGCCCAACATAATGATGCAGTCGGTCCTACAAAAGGCGGTGTACGTTTTCATCCAGGGGTAACAGAAAATGAAGTAAATGCGCTGTCAATTTGGATGAGTTTAAAGTGTGGCATTGTTGACTTGCCATATGGCGGTGGAAAAGGTGGTATTATTTGCGACCCTCGTGATATGTCATTTAGAGAGTTAGAGAATTTAAGCCGTGGTTATGTTCGGGCAATTAGTCAAATTGTTGGTCCTACTAAAGATATTCCGGCGCCAGATGTATTTACAAACTCGCAAATTATGGCATGGATGATGGATGAATATAGCCGTATCGATGAATTTAATAACCCAGGTTTTATTACCGGGAAACCAATCGTTCTTGGTGGATCCCACGGACGTGAGTCAGCCACTGCTAAAGGTGTGACCATTTGTATTTATGAAGCTTTAAAGAAAAAAGGTATCGATATAAAAGGCGCACGGGTTGTTGTTCAAGGATTTGGAAATGCAGGCAGCTTTTTGTCGAAATTTATGCATGATGCTGGTGCGAAGGTGATTGGCATTTCTGATGCGTATGGCGCCCTTCATGACCCAAATGGACTTGATATTGATTACCTTTTAGATCGTCGTGATAGCTTTGGAACAGTAACAAAGTTATTTAAAAATACGATTACAAATAAAGAGCTTTTAGAGATAGATTGCGATATTTTAGTACCAGCGGCGATTGAAAATCAAATTACTGAAGAAAATGCCAATGGTATTCAGGCAAAAATTATTGTAGAAGCAGCGAATGGCCCTACTACATTAGAAGCAACGAAAATATTAACAGAACGCGGCATTTTACTTGTTCCAGATGTACTTGCAAGTGCCGGAGGGGTCACGGTTTCTTATTTTGAATGGGTCCAAAATAACCAAGGCTATTATTGGTCCGAGGAAGAAGTCGAAGAAAAGCTGGAAAAAGTAATGGTGAAAGCATTTAATAATGTTTATGATACAGCGCAAACGAGAAAAGTTGATATGAGATTAGCAGCCTATATGGTTGGTGTGCGTAAGATGGCCGAAGCATCGCGTTTCAGAGGCTGGATTTAGACAGAAAAAAGATGAAGAGGGTCCTCGTTGCTACGAGGATTCTTCTGTTTGAGGAGGAATCATTATGAAAAAGGAAGATATCATTATTATTGGGGGCGGACCTTGTGGCTTGGCTGCGGCAATTGCTCTTGGGAACAAAGGTTTTAAGCCACTTGTCATTGAAAAAGGAAATGTTGTAAATGCGGTTTACGAATATCCTACACACCAAACTTTTTTTAGTGCTAGTGAAAAATTAGAAATTGGTGATGTACCATTTGTTTCCGAAAATCGAAAACCAACAAGAAATCAAGCCTTATGTTATTATCGTGAAGTCGTAAAACGAAAAGCGCTCCGCATTAACACGTTTGAGCGGGTAAAGAGCGTGGAAAAAACGGGAGAACAACAGTTTATTGTTCATACGAAAAAGAAAAATGGAGAAGAACATACATATAGCGCGACATACGTTGTCATTGCCACAGGGTATTATGATAACCCGAATTATATGGATGTTCGTGGTGAAGATTTGCCAAAGGTGATGCATTATTTTAAAGAGGCCCATCTATATTTTAATACAGATGTTGTGATTGTTGGTGGAAAAAACTCGGCCGTTGATGCCGCCCTTGAGCTTCATAAAGCTGGTGCGAAAAGCATTACGGTTTTGTATCGTGGTAGTGAATTTTCTGGAAGTATTAAACCATGGATTTTGCCTGAGTTTGAATCGTTAATTCGTGATGGTTACATAAAAATGGAGTTTAACTCATTTGTGAAGGAAATCACAAATGAGTCTGTCATCTATACAGTAAAAGGTGAGGAAAAAACAATTAAAAATGATTTTGTCTTTGCGATGACTGGCTATAAACCAGATCATGCTTTTTTAAAGGACATGGGAGTTGGCGTCGATGAGGAAACAGGGCGTCCACTTTTTAATGCAGACACAATGGAAACAAATATCTCTGGGATTTTTATTGCTGGGGTGATTGCCGCTGGCAATAATGCTAATGAAATTTTTATTGAAAACGGTCGGTTTCATGGTGAGTTCATTGCTAATTGTTTAAGTGGAAAAATGTAAAGGGTGAAGAAGTTGAAAAAGAAAATTGCCTTAATTACCACGGGTGGAACAATTGCCAGTAAAGAGATTTCGAAAGGATTATTACATTCAGGTGCGATGTCAGGTGAAGAATTAGCAACATTATGCCATCTACCTGACGATATCGGGGTCAAAATTGTTGATGTAATACAAAAGCCAAGCATGCATATTGATTTCGATTTAATGCTAAAAATTCGAAGTGCAATTATTTCGGAGTTGAAGGATGAATCAATCTGTGGTGTTGTCATCACCCATGGAACAGATACGTTGGAGGAAACGGCTTATTTTCTTGATTTAACGATTAATGACCAGCGTCCAATCGTCGTCACCGGCTCACAGCGTTCACCGCAGGAAATTGGTACGGATGTATACTCTAATCTTAGGAATTCGATTTATGCCGCTGTAAATAAAGAATTAACCCATGCAGGTGTCGTCGTTGTCTTTAACGAGCGGATTTATTCAGCAAAATATGTAAAAAAAGTTCACGCCTCGAACATCCAAGGATTTGAGTCCTTTGGCTATGGGTATCTTGGCATTATTGATAATAATGTTGTCAGCATTTACCAAAGGCCAGTTTATAAAGACAATTACCTTATTGTCAAACAAATCCCGCGTGTTGATATTATTAAATGCTATTCAGGAGTAGATGGCGTGTTAGTTGATGCAGCCTTACAGGCTGGAGCAAAGGGAATTATCTTGGAAGGCGTAGGAAGGGGCCAGGTAGCGCCTTTGATGATGAATTCAATTAAAAGCGCGATTAAAGCCGGAATCGTCGTCGTTATAACGACAAGCGCTGAAGAAGGGAAAGTCTATCCTGCCTATGCTTATCCCGGAAGCGCTTATGATTTACAACAAAACGGTGTCCTCTTAGGGGAGGATTATGATAGTAAAAAAGCTCGCATAAAATTAGCTGTCTTATTAGCAACTGTTGAAAAAGTAACGCAAGAGCATTTTAAACGATAATTTCCAGTAAAATTTTTCTCCTTTCATCCAGCCTATGATTCATGGTACGATTGAATTATAAATAAGGCTTATAGAAAGGATTATTTCATCTAAATGTTAGCGATAATCTCAAGTGGAATAGCCCCAGGGCTTGCACTTCTTTGTTACTTTTATTTAAAAGATAAATTTGAAGCTGAGCCGATAGGAATGGTTGTTCGAACGATGATTTATGGTGCCTTACTCGTATTTCCGATTATGTTTATTCAATATGCATTTTCGAGCGAAGGTGTTTTTCAAAGCGATTGGAGTAACGCCTATATACTATCTGGGTTGCTAGAAGAATTTTTTAAATGGTTTATTTTATATTTTACAATTTTCGAACATACGGAATTTAATGAAAGATATGATGGCATCGTTTATGGTGTTGCAGTTTCTCTAGGTTTTGCAACGGTTGAAAATATTTTATATTTAATTGCAAATGGGGTTGAATTTGCTTTCAGTAGGGCCTTATTGCCTGTTTCAAGCCATGCCCTTTTTGGAGTTATAATGGGTTTTTATTTAGGGAAGGCAAAGTTTGCCAGTGGTGAAAAGAAAAAAGTCTGGCTTGCATTTTCAGTGTTTTTGCCTATTTTCCTGCATGGTACGTATGATTTTATTATATTAGTGCTAAAAGAATATTGGCTTTATTTAATTGTTCCGTTTATGCTTCTAATGTGGATGAATGCTTTAAGGAAAATGAAAGAGGCTAATAAATTGGATGAAGCACAAATCATACCTTTATTCGAACAAAAAAATAAATTATCGCAATAAACACGAGGTTGACTCTAGAAAGGGGCCATCCTCGTGTTTTTTCATGCATAAAATAACAATTTCTACGGAAAATAAGGATAGCAAACATTCCTAATAAGGGGGATTGTCAAAAGATGTGTTGTAAAACATTGATGAAACATTTGCTAGTTTTAACACTATTTGTCGGAATTACTGCATCAGCTACAAAAGAAGATGAAGTGAGCGCTTTTTCAAATCAGATTATTCGAATTGGAGCTGTTGGTACGGATGTTATTGAATTACAAGCTAGACTGCAATATGTAGGCTTTTATCACGGGAAAATAGACGGTGTATTTGGGTGGGGTACATATTGGGCATTAAGAAATTTCCAAAACGATTTTGGTTTGCCCATTGATGGTCTTGCTGGTCAATCAACAAAACAAAAATTAGTGAAAGCATCAAAATATGATAAGTATTTTGTGGAGAGTAACGTCAATAAAGGCAATAGCATTACGTACTATGGCGGTACACCAAAAGAACAGCAAGTCAAAAAAAATGCGTCAAATGTGAATAATCAAAAGCAAAATGCTCAGAAGCAAACTGTTCAAAAGCAAACACCATCTAGTAAACCAACTGCAGTCAACGTGCCGAACGGATTTTCACAAAATGATATTAAATTAATGGCCAATGCTGTTCATGGAGAATCAAGAGGTGAGCCGTATATTGGACAAGTAGCAGTTGCGGCCGTTATTTTAAACCGCATTAACAGTCCATCATTTCCGAATACAGTTTCAGGTGTTATTTTTGAACCAGGTGCCTTTACGGCGGTTGCCGATGGACAAATTTGGCTAACACCTGATGAAACATCTAAAAAAGCTGTTATTGATGCTATCAATGGCTGGGATCCGACCGGAAATGCACTTTATTATTTTAACCCTAATACAGCTACATCAGCTTGGATTTGGGGTAGACCACAAATAAAAAGAATCGGAGATCATATTTTCTGTATGTAAAAAAGGGGTGATTGCTTTTGCTTCGAATCATATTATTATTATTTTTCGCAGTCGTTGTTATAGGTACTGGATTTTGGGGTTATCAGGAGCATCAAGAAAAAAACGCAATCTTAATTCATGCCGAAAACAATTATCAACGTGCCTTTCATGATTTGACGTACCAAATGGACCTTCTGCAAGATAAAATTGGAACTACTTTAGCAATGAATTCGAGAATGCAGCTTTCTCCAGCATTAGCAGATGTGTGGAGAATTACATCTGATGCTCACAATAATGTTGGCCAACTGCCACTCTCCCTTTTGCCATTTAATAAGACAGAGGAATTTCTATCGAAGATTGGCGATTTTTCGTATCGGACAGCTGTTCGTGACTTAGAAAAGGAGCCATTAACAGATGGGGAATATAAAACATTGCAGCAATTATACAATCATGCTACAGAGATTCAACAGGAGCTAAGAAAAGTACAGCATCAAGTTATTACGAACAATTTAAGATGGATGGATGTTGAACTGGCTTTAGCTTCAGAAAAGGAAAATAAAGATAATACGATTATCGATGGTTTTAAAACAGTTGAAAAAAATGTCGAGGGATATTCTGAAAGTAATTTTGGTCCTGAGTTTACACAAATGAACGCAAAAAATGATAATGAGTTCCGATATTTGGAAGGAAAAGAGATATCTAAGCAAGAAGCAATCAATATTGCTAGAAAATTTTTGCAAATAAAAGAAAATGCAGCAATTGATGTTAGTGAAAATGGTGATGGCTCGAATTATGGATTTTATAGTCTAGTCATCCATACACCGAAAGAGGATTCGGAAGTTTATATGGATATTACGAAAAAAGGCGGCTATCCTATTTGGGTAATAAATCATCGTGAAGTTAGAGAGGAAAGAATAAGCTTAAATGATGCTGCCGATAAGGCTAAAGATTACTTGAATACCCAAAACTTTACAGATATACAGCTTTTTGAAAGTACTCAATATGATTCAGTTGGTGTTTTCACTTTTGTTGCGATCGAAGACAATGTTAGGATTTACCCTGATTCCATAAGGGTAAAGGTGGCACTTGATAATGGGGATATTATTGGTTTTTCAGCCAATGATTATTTAATGGCACATCATAAAAGAACAATTCCTAAAGCGAAAATTCCAATAGAGCAAGCTATGCAAAAAGTCAACCCTGCGGTAAAGGTGATGGAAAATCGTTTGGCGATTATTAACAATGATATCGGTAAGGAAGTTCTTTGTTATGAAATTTTAGGAACGGTTCATAATGATACGTACCGAATTTATATTAATGCGATTGATGGCTCCGAGGAAAAGGTAGAAAAATTAAGGAATGCAGAGCCAATCTACGATCAAGTATAAAATGTAGTGGGAAATTAAAGGAAAAGTCTTTGAATAGGCTTTTCCTTTTTTTACTTCCATGAGATAATATTTTAATGAGTAGCATCGTATATGGAGGTGATAATCGTTGCTAAATGTAGGGGATACACTAAGTATTGAAATAAAAAACGCTGATGAATTCGAAAGGTTTAGAAGCAAAATAGTTGATCGCAGAGGAGAGCAACTATTTATTGATTATCCAGTTAGTGAAAAGACGGGAAAGATTGCCTTTTTTTTGGATGGAACGGAAATTAGAGTTTCATTTCATGCAAAAGACAGCGCTGTCTATATGTTCGATTCTCAGATTGTTGGCAGAAAAAAGGAAAATATACCAATGATTATCATTAGCTATCCAGGTAAAGAAAAACTACTTCGTATTCAAAGAAGAGAGTTTGTTCGCATTGATTCGACATTGGATATTGCTGTGCATCCGGTTAATAACGAGGATTTTCAGCCTTTTACATCGATTACAGTAGATATTAGTGCTGGTGGAGCGGCTATCTTACTACCAACAAATCATAAAATCAAATCCCAAATGCAATTATTTTGTTACTTAGTACTACCTTTATCTAATGGTGAATACTATTATATTAAGGCTCTTTGCAAAACTATTCGAATTATTTCTGGAACAAAGGGAAGCAAAGATATCGTATCGATTCAGTTTCTTAATTTAAGTCAATCTGAAACTCAACAAATTACGCGTTATTGTTTTGATAAGCAATTAAGTGAGAGAAAAAGAGGACGATAATGCATACTTGCGAATAAAGGTGAAATACTAACCGAAAAATGGTTGGTGTTTGAATTGAAGATAGTTGAAAAATACATATTTATACTCGTCATCCTGCATTTATTCTTTTTAATTATTGGTCAATGGTTCATTTCTAATCCAGTTCTGGCACCGTATGTAAGCAAAATTATTTACTATGAAGGTGTCATGAAAGATCAGTATTCAGAGATAATTGAAACAATGAACAGATAATGCGCAGGGGTTCACCTGCTTTTTTTTATCCGTATATAAAATGTAATCTTGACTTATCAACTTGAGGTGATTTTTTTTGAAAAAAATGAAAGTGGCTATTGATGGACCTGCGGCGGCGGGAAAGAGTACGGTTGCGAAACGCATAGCCGAAAAGTGTTCTTTTATCTATATTGATACTGGCGCGATGTACCGTGCCCTTACATATAAAGCTTTGCAAAATAATGTCGATTTAGAAGATGAGAAACAATTAGTGGATTTATTAGGTAGTACACATATCACCCTTGAAGCAGCTAATCAAGGTGGAAAAGTGTTCATCGATGGGGAAGACGTTACAAAGGAAATTCGTGAAAATGATGTAACAAACCATGTTTCGATTGTATCGAAACATCCTAGGATTCGAAAGGTTATGGTCAGAAGGCAACAACAGCTAGCTGAAGAAGGCGGTGTTGTCATGGATGGCCGTGATATTGGCACCCATGTACTGCCAGATGCGGAAGTTAAGATTTTTATGATTGCATCTGTTGAGGAAAGAGCAAAAAGAAGATTTTCCGAAAATTTACAAAAAGGAATTCAAACAGATTTAGAGAAATTAAAAGAAGAGATTATTCTTAGAGACAAATTAGATTCAGAGAGAACCGCGGCACCATTAAAAAAAGCTGAGGACGCGATTGAAATTGATACGACCTCTCTTTCAATCGAACAAGTCATTGATAAGGTCATTCAGATTATCGAAGAGAGGAGTTGAGATTATTGTGGCTTTATAGGTTTGGGAAAGCACTTTGCGGTGTTTACCTAAGATCTCTTTACAAAATAGAAGTCATTGGTGCAGAGAATGTCCCGAAAGACGGCGGCGTTTTACTCTGCAGTAATCATATATCAAATAATGACCCGCCACTTGTTGGTGTAACCTGTCCAAGGGATATAAACTTTATGGCTAAAGAAGAGCTTTTTAAAATACCTGTTTTGAAAACGATTATGCATGGTATAAGAGCCTTTCCTGTCAAGCGGGGGATGAGTGATCGAAATGCACTGAAAGCAGGACTTTCGTTGCTAAAGGAAGGTCATGTTTTGGGGCTCTTTCCAGAAGGTACGAGATCGAAGACAGGTGAATTAGGCACCGGCCTTGCTGGCGCAGGATTTTTTGCTTTACGATCCAATGCTGCTATTGTGCCTTGTGCCGTCATAGGACCATATAAACGCTTTAGTAAGATAAAGGTAGTATATGGTAAGCCAATCGATTTTGAAGCTGTTCGCGCCAATAAATTATCAGCGCAAGAAGCAACAGATTTCATCATGGAAGCCATTCGTGACTTGCTTGAAAATAATCGCTAACATGAGGCGTTCTACTTGACAAAATGTATCGTTTATTAGAAGTTAATTAGAAAGACTGTTTTTTTTTCTATAAAACATACTGTTGTTTGTGGATGGAGGAGGTTTTTTTATGACGGAAGAAATGAATCAAAATTTAGAGGTTAGAGCATTTCTAGTAGGGGATGCTGTTAATGGTAAAGTTACAAAAGTTGAAGATAAGCATGTGCTAGTTGATATTGGCTTTAAGGTCGAAGGTATTGTACCAATAAGCGAACTTTCTAGTTTACATATTGAGAAAGCAGGCGATGTTGTTCAAGTTGGTGATGAACTGACGCTGAAGGTAACAAAAGTGGAAGAAGAAGAAATCATTCTTTCTAAAAAAGCTGTTGATGCCGAAAAAGCTTGGGATGAACTTGAGAAAAAGTTTGAAACAGGTGAAGTGTTTGAAGCAGAAGTAAAAGATGTAGTAAAAGGCGGTTTAGTTGTTGATATTGGTGTCCGCGGCTTTATACCAGCTTCATTAGTGGAGCGGCATTTTGTTGAAGATTTTTCTGACTACAAGGAAAAAAAATTAAAATTAAAAGTTGTCGAGTTAGACCGTGAAAAAAATCGTGTGATTCTTTCTCATCGTGCTGTTCTTGATGATGAAATTGCTTTAAGGAAACAAGATACAATTGATTCTTTACACGTTGGGCAAGTATTAGAAGGAACGGTACAACGAATCGCTGAATTTGGCGTTTTTGTTGATATTGGCGGAATTGATGGGTTAGTACATATTTCCCAGTTAGCACATCAACATGTTGAGAAGCCGTCTGATGTAGTTGCAGAAGGTCAAAAGGTAAATGTAAAAGTACTTTCCATTGATAAAGAAAATGAAAGAATCTCATTGTCAATTAAAGAAACATTGCCAGGCCCGTGGGATGTTATTGAATTTAAGCAAGGGGATATTGTGGAAGGAATCGTAAAACGTTTAGTAAGCTTTGGAGCATTTGTTGAAGTAGCTCCTAGTGTTGAAGGACTCGTTCATATTTCGCAAATAGCCAACCGCCATATTGGCACACCACATGAGGTGTTAAAAGAAGGTGAACTGGTAAAGGTTAAGATTCTCGATATGAATAAAGAGAATCAAAGAATTTCTCTTAGTATTAAAGAATTGCTTGAAGAAGATCCAAAGGAAGATTATAAAGCTTATCAACCAACGGAGGACTCATCTGGCTTCTCGTTAGGTGATATGATTGGTGATCAACTTAAAAAATTAAAATAGTAAAGAAGTGATGGTACGTGAATAGAGCGGAACGAAAAATACAGCATTTGCATCATGCTTTAGAATTACATTCGAAGCATACTAATGGACTAGAAGACGTTCAATTTGTTCACCACTCTATTCCGGAGCTTTCAGTCGATGATATAGAAGTAAAGACTCAAATAGGCGAACTTCATCTAAGTTCGCCTATTTTTATCAATGCGATGACTGGAGGCGGTGGTGAGAAAACAGTTGAAATTAATCGAAGGCTGGCGCAAGTCGCTAAAGAGTGTCAAGTAGCAATGGCACTTGGCTCACAAATGGCGGCGATTAAGGACAAAAATGAAATAAAATCGTACAAGGTTGTTCGGGAGGAAAATCCAAACGGGATTATATTTGCAAATCTCGGCAGTGAAGCAACGCTTGAACAGGCAAAAGCAGCGATTGAGATGGTCGAAGCAGATGCGCTGCAAATCCATCTTAATGTCATTCAAGAGCTAACAATGCCAGAAGGTGACCGTGATTTCAGTGATACTTTAGCAAGAATTGAAACGATTGCACGTCATTTAAATCTTCCGCTCATTGTTAAAGAAGTAGGATTTGGCATAAGCCGCAAAACAGCTGGACAGCTTAAAAATGTCGGTGTCTCAATTATCGATGTTGGCGGTTTTGGTGGAACGAATTTTGCTGAAATCGAAAATAACCGTAGAAAAACAAGCTTGTCTTTTTTTAATGATTGGGGTATTCCGACGGCTGCTTCAATTGCAGAAGCGTGCTCTTTGGAAGAATCTATTTCAGTCATTGCGTCAGGGGGATTGGAAAATGCTCTTGATATTGCCAAATCAATTGCATTAGGAGCTTCTGCAGCAGCTTTTGCCGGCAAGTTTTTAAAAACTTTGGTTACAGATGGTGAAGAGGCCTTAGTTAACGAAATAAAAATGCTCGAAGAAAATTTAAAGCTAATCATGACAGCCTTAGGTGCGAGAGCAATCGCGGATCTACAAAAAGCAGCGGTCGTTATAAGCGGGAAAACCCACCATTGGCTTCAAGAGCGTGGGATTGATACAAAATCATATAGCAATCGGTAAACAAAAAAGAAGGATTATTTGCGTCCTTCTTTTTTTGCGCTTATTTATTCAAAGATCTTGAAGCATCAGGGCCTTCTAACATCGTAGCCCCTTTATTGTGCAGCTCTGGATCACGGTCAGATGCTACCTTTTTCGATTGTTTAAGCTTCTTCTCTTGACGGTCACGTCCCATAATTTTGCTCCTTTCCATTTCCATTCTTTAATAATATTTGCTTTTTGCCTATGTTTATTCCGCATAAAGAGCTTCATTAATTGGCAAAAGAATGAAAATTTATCATTTGAGTCATAATGACTAGTGGTGGTGATTTTGTGGAAGGAATTTATTTTTATTGGTTTTCTTGGCTTTGTTGGGTTTTTACAACATTTTTAATGAAGAAATGTAAGGAAAGAACGATTAGTAGTTTTGTACTTTTATTATCAATAACTGTTAGTAATCAATTTTTACAAATTGCAGGCTATTCTGTCCATGCCTCATTTTTAGTTTTATTATTGTTTTCATTTATTTTTCTAACAAAGGCAAAAGGTTTACGTCTCGGGTATTATTTATTTTGCTCACTTATCATCACAATTGGCTATGCTAGTTTTCAGCTCTTTGAATTATTTGATCCTGTCTGGCTTATTATTGATCGGAAATGGCTACTTGCCTTTGTTATGCTTTATTTAACTTTAATGCTTATAGAGGATTTTTACTACCGCGTGAGCCTTGCCATCATTGGAGTTTGTAACGGTGAATTATTGTATTCTTTTATATTAAAAAAGTTTTCCTTTTATATAGAAATTGGTGATTTTCCATTTTTAGATGCGCTTGCTGTGATTATTTTTTTTATCGTCAGTTGGAGTTCGTTTGAAAAATTGGCGCAATTTTTTGAAGCTACCTTTCATAAAGGAAAAGCAAGGAGGGTGCAATAATGCATGAATTTACTAACCCCATCATATTTGGTGTTATTGTCGGAACGCTTGCAAGACTTTATATGCTAAGAACAGATTATCGGCAATATCCAACTTATTTGCATGGGAGGATTATCCATATTGCTACCGGTTTTATTGCGGCAGCGCTAGGGACTGTCGCAATTCCCTCAATCATGAAGCAAGAATTTACGGCGATTACTTTTTTGACACTAGCTGCCTCGCAGTTTCGAGAAGTTCGTAATATGGAACGTAATACGCTTTCAGAGCTTGACGAGTATGAATTAGTACCACGGGGAAAGACGTATATTGAGGGCATTGCCGTTGCTTTTGAGGGACGTAATTATTTAGTTATTTTTACCTCGTTTATTACGACACTTGTCTATATAACGATTAATTGGTGGGCTGCCATACTTGCTGGCATCATTTGCCTATGGATTTGCAAAATATTAATGGCAGGAGGAAAACTAAAGGATATTGTAGACATCGAACAACATGAACTGCATTTTGAAGGAGCAGGTCTTTTAATCGATAATATTTATATTATGAATGTTGGTTTACCTGAGCGTCAGGAAGAAATTTTGAAATATGGGATGGGGTTTATTTTAAAACCGAAAAGTTTTAATGTGAGACCAACGATTGCGAATCTTGGCCAACGCCAAGCAATCTTACATGACGTTTCGGTTGCCTTAGGCATTTTCAGGGATTCAGGCACACCCGCTTTAGTACCAATCGCCAAAAGGGATCTTGATGATGGCCGGGTTGCTGTATTTGTCTTGCCGCAAGTGCGGGATGTAGAAAAAGCAAAAGCGGTCATTGGTCATGTCCCGATATTAGAAAATGCGATTAGATTACCTGCTGAATCAGCTGCTAATAAGAAGGGATGAAATTTTAAATGGATATAGAAAAATTAATATTAGCCATTATAACGACAAATCCAAAAAAGGTAGCTGGAGGTACAGCCGTTTTTTTTTGTGAGACTACAGAAGAAATGGAAACGATTGCAGCAACTCTCGAAGCCATTTTAGATGGGGTTGCCCACCGCCTTAGTGACGATTTATATATTATTGTCAAGCATTAAAGATTGTTTGTATTGTGTATATTTGATAAGATGAATTAGATTATTACGCTTGTTTTCTCCCTTCTTGCTTCGGAAGGTTTTTTTACTTAGGGTCTAGGAAAGGAAGATTATGATGGCAAAACCAGTAGTGGCAATCGTCGGTCGTCCGAATGTCGGCAAGTCGACGATTTTTAATAGAGTTGTGGGTGAAAGAATTTCGATTGTTGAGGATATACCAGGGGTAACAAGGGATCGTATTTATAGTTCTGGAGAATGGCTAAATCAATCGTTTAATATTATTGATACAGGTGGGATTGAAATAGGGGACGAGCCCTTGCTTGTACAGATGAGACAACAAGCTGAAATTGCGATTGATGAAGCAGATGTGATTATTTTTATGGTGAATGGGCGCGAAGGAATGACTGGCGCTGATGAAGAGGTAGCCAAACTGCTATTTCGTTCGAAAAAACCAATTGTTTTAGCAGTCAATAAGATTGATAACCACGAAATGAAAGATCAAATCTACGAGTTTTATTCATTAGGCTTTGGTGAGCCTTTTCCGATTTCAGGCTCCCATGGGTTAGGCTTAGGGGATTTATTAGATGAGGTTGTCAAGCATTTTCCTAAGCAGGGTGAAGAAGAGTATGACGACTCCGTTATTCAATTTTGTTTAATAGGTCGTCCAAATGTCGGGAAATCCTCTTTAGTTAATGCGATTTTAGGGGAAGAACGGGTCATCGTAAGCGACATTGAAGGTACGACAAGAGATGCGATTGATACAAAATTGACGCGCGAAGGCCAGGAATATGTCATCATTGACACAGCGGGTATGAGAAAAAGAGGCAAAGTATATGAAAACCTTGAAAAATATAGTGTTCTCCGCGCTTTAAAAGCAATCGAACGTTCCGATGTTGTGCTTGTTGTTTTAGATGGTGAAAGAGGGATTATTGAACAAGATAAAAAAATTGCTGGCTACGCTCATGAAGCAGGCCGTGCCGTTGTAATTGTTGTGAATAAATGGGATGCAGTTGAAAAAGATGAAAAAACAATGAAAGAGTTTGAACAAAAGATTAGAGATCATTTTCAATTTTTGGACTATGCCCCGATTGTGTTTTTATCAGCGAAAACGAAAAAGAGAATTCATACGCTCCTACCAATGATTAATACAGCGGCTGAAAGCCATAATATGCGCGTTCAAACGAATGTTTTGAACGATGTTATTATGGATGCGGTGGCGATGAATCCAACCCCAACTGATAGGGGGACAAGATTAAAAATTTATTATGTCACCCAAGTCGCTGTCAAACCACCGACTTTCGTTATTTTTGTTAATGATCCTGAATTATTGCATTTTTCTTATGCGCGTTTTTTAGAAAATAAAATTCGTGAGGCTTTTGAGTTTACTGGCTCACCAATCAAGATTATTGCTCGTGCCCGGAAATGAAATCATAAAGAGAAATAATTGTTAAAGGAGTGGGTGTAGGATGGGGAAATGTGCTGTCATTGGCGCTGGGAGCTGGGGAACGGCGTTGGCGATGGTTCTTGCCGATAACGGGCATAAAGTTAGGTTCTGGGGACATCGAAAAGAGCAAATGGAAGAAATTAATACTCGCCATACAAATGAAAAATATTTACCAGGTATAGAGCTGCCAACAAGCATTGTTGGGTATTTTAATTTAGAGGAAGCACTACAAAATAATGAAATACTTATACTTGCTGTACCTACAAAAGCGATAAGAGAAGTATTAAAAAAAATAGTCCCGTTCCTTAAAAACAAGACCCTTATATGCCATGTCAGCAAAGGGATTGAGCCTGAAACATTAAAGCGAATTTCGGAAATGATTACAGAAGAAGTACCAAGTCATTTATTGGAGGATGTCGTTGTTTTGTCCGGTCCTTCCCATGCCGAGGAAGTTAGCAGAAGACAGCCAACAACGGTAACGGCTTCGTCTACTAATATCCAAGCGGCAGAAAGGATTCAAGACTTATTTATTAATACAAATTTTCGCGTATATACGAACCCGGATATCATCGGTGTTGAAATTGGTGGCGCTTTAAAGAATATTATCGCTCTTGGAGCAGGCATTTCTGATGGTCTTGGCTATGGTGATAATGCAAAAGCAGCTTTGATTACAAGAGGATTAGCGGAAATCGCTAGGCTTGGAACGAAGTTAGGAGCAAACCCACTAACCTTTGCCGGTTTGACAGGTATTGGTGACTTAATTGTAACATGTACGAGTGTCCACAGTCGTAACTGGCGTGCAGGTAACTTGCTTGGGAAAGGGCATAAACTTGATGAAGTACTAGAAAATATGGGAATGGTCGTTGAGGGCGTAAGGACTACGAAGGCTGCTTATCAGCTGGCTAAAAGAGAAAATATTGAGATGCCAATCACAACTGCTATTTACAATATTCTTTTCAATCATTGTCCCCCAAAAGATGCTGTGGAAGGATTAATGGGGCGTTGCAAAACCCACGAAATGGAGGATTTATCTTTAATTACGAAAAAGAAGTAGGGCAAACACCTATTTTCTTCTCCTTGCATATAGTATCGTAAGTGAATCGACAAGGAGGCTTTGCTCGTGGGTGAATTTGAATTCAAACATAAGGAGTTATTCGATAAAATAGAAGATAAAACAAATATAAAATCAGCCGATCTTTTTGCATTAGCTGATTCTGTTAAAGAAGCGAATTTTGCAGATGAAAATACAGTTCGAAAGCTCATCAAGCAATTGTCAACACTGGCGAATATTCCTGTTTCCGAGAATCTAGAGAATTCAATTGTAGAATCCTTTATTAATCAAAATGTACAATTAGATTTTCACCTTATCGGTGAAATGACTGAGAAAATTAGCGGAGGATAGGCACTTATAGGAGGCAACCTATCATTTTTTGCATACTATAAAGTGTATCACATTAGTTGAGCTGTGATTAAGAGGAATATTTTAGTCTACCCATTTGCTAAAGCATTTGCCCCGTGCTTTAGCTTTTTTTAGTTATCGTGATTGGACAAGGTATGGTATAATATCTCCGATTTGAAAAGGAGCGAGTGTATATGACCCCAGGTATGGTAAAAATGTATATTTCATTTGTTGGCATTGGTTTTATGTTTTTCTCCGTTTTATTAATTTATTTAAGTAGGTACAAACTAAAGGGAATTTTAAGTACAATTATAGCGGTAATCGCCTATATTTTAATGATTTTAGCAGGTATCATCATCTTTTTTGTTGTATTTAGCGGGCCAGTCCCAGATTAAGGAGGTTCTATTGTTGTTTAAAAAGTTTGTTTTGTTTTCCTGTATAATTATATTACTTTCATTACTTTCTGGCTGTCTATATCCACAAGATCGACTTGCCCAAAATCGCATTCCGTACAAAAATCAAATTGAAATGGTCCAAAAAGCTGTTGACGAGTTTCGAGATGTGGAAGGTGGATTGCTGCCTATCAAAACAAAAGAAAGCTCTACACCAATATTCCAAAAATATGTCATTGATTTTAATAAATTAAGCCCGCGCTTTATTGCTGAACCGCCGGGCAGTGCTTTTGAAGGCGGCGGGATTTTTCAATATGTATTAGTGAATGTTGAAAAAGATCCAACTGTTAAATTAATAGATTTAACGACAGTTGATGTCATTCGTGATTTAAAGCTGCGCATCAAAATTTATCGGGAGAGAAATAGTTATCCCGCTTATAAAGAACCTATAGACAAGGAAAAAGGCTATTTTTCACTTGATTACGAGAAGCTCGGCTATAGGGATCAAGTGCCATTTGTAAAAAGTCCCTTCACTGGGAAAAATTTAGCTTTATTCATAGATACGAAGGGTGAAATATTTATTGATTATAGCTCTGATTTATATGAAGCATTACAAAATTTTACACATGATTATCGTACTGGCGATGATATCCGTTATTTATTAGTTGACAACTATGACTTTGTACCAGCTTTTTCCGTGCCCTACACAGTGAAAGATAACGAACCAATTTTTTTAACAGAATAACTGAATTTTAGTCATGAAACCTGCTCTTTGTTAATACTTTTTTTATAGAGCAGGTTTTTTTTGAGTTTTGACTATTTTCAAGTAGATTATTAAAAATTAAAAATACTTTTTTGGTCATATTTATTTGGGACAACATCATACATTAATACAAACTATAAAGAAGTATGGTACCCAGAACCAAAGAGCAGGAGGGGTTCAAATGGAAAAAGTAGATATTTTTAAAGATATTGCAGAACGCACTGGCGGCGATATATATTTGGGTGTCGTGGGTGCTGTAAGAACTGGGAAATCCACGTTTATTAAAAAATTTATGGAATTAGTTGTTCTACCAAGTATCAAAAATGAAGCAGATAAGATTCGTGCTCAGGATGAGCTGCCGCAAAGTGCTGCAGGTCGCACAATTATGACAACTGAACCAAAGTTTGTCCCTAATCAAGCAGTTGCAGTAGCAGTTGCTGACGGCTTAGAGGTTAATATTAGATTAGTTGATTGTGTCGGCTATACAGTACCAGGTGCAAAAGGATATGAGGATGAGAATGGCCCACGGATGATTAATACACCATGGTATGAAGAGCCGATTCCCTTTCACGAGGCAGCTGAAATTGGCACAAGAAAGGTTATTCAAGAACACTCAACATTAGGCGTCGTGATTACAACAGATGGCTCGATTGGTGAAATCCCTCGTTCAGATTATGTTGAATCAGAACAACGTGTAATCGAAGAGCTAAAGGAAGTTGGTAAGCCGTTTATTATGATTATTAATACGGTTCATCCGCACCACCCTAACACAGAGAATTTAAGACAGGAATTGAATGAAAAATATGATATCCCAGTGTTAGCAATGAGCGTTGAAAGCATGCGGGAACAGGATGTTATCAATGTTCTTCGTGAAACACTATATGAGTTCCCTGTCTTAGAAGTGAATGTAAATTTACCGAGCTGGGTAATGGTATTAAGAGAGGAGCACTGGTTACGTCAAAGCTATCAAGAAGCAGTAAAGGATACAGTAAAAGATATCAAGCGATTAAGAGATGTTGACCGTGTTGTCGGCCATTTTGGTGAGTATGATTTTATTGACCAGGCAAGTCTTGCAGGCATTGAAATGGGCCAAGGAATTGCTGAAATTGATTTATACGCACCAGACGATCTTTACGATCAAATCTTAAAAGAAGTAGTCGGTGTAGAAATTCGCGGAAAAGATCATCTACTCCAACTTATGCAGGAGTTTGCCCATGCGAAGTCCGAGTATGACCAAGTGTCCGATGCCTTAAAGATGGTTAAACAAACCGGATATGGCATTGCCGCGCCATCTTTACAAGATATGAGCTTAGATGAGCCTGAAATTATTCGTCAAGGGTCACGGTTTGGTGTCCGTTTAAAAGCGGTAGCTCCTTCAATCCACATGGTGAAGGTAGATGTCGAATCTGAATTTGCGCCAATTATTGGAACAGAAAAGCAAAGTGAAGAGCTCGTTCGATACTTAATGCAAGATTTTGAGGATGACCCACTCTCCATTTGGAACTCCGATATCTTCGGGCGTTCTTTAAGCTCTATTGTTAGGGAAGGCATTCAAGCGAAATTATCATTAATGCCAGAAAATGCTCGCTACAAGCTTAAAGAAACACTAGAAAGAATTATCAATGAAGGCTCCGGTGGATTGATTGCTATTATCCTTTAAGGCTAACATACGTTAGTCTTTTTTTCATTTTTATTAAAAAATGTCACATAATTGGAAGTTTTAACTTGTTTATGTAAAAAAACTGCCGAAAAATATTGAATTATCTTCAATTGTCGGTTAATATTAGCATGTCAATAAATAGCTGTTAACATGTATAGAATTTGGAAATACTGTTAACAACGATAATAACAGCTATTTATTACTATCATAAACTATTTAATAAAATAGTGATGGTAGTTTTTATTAAATGAAATTTACAACGCAGGTAATCTATTTTACAAAAGTAATTACCTAAACGGATTTGGGAGGAGGTGAATGGCATGAACAAAACAGATTTAATTAATGCAGTAGCTGAAGGAACTGAATTATCAAAGAAAGATGCTACTAAAGCTGTTGATGCTGTTTTCGACGCTATTATGAACGCATTACAACAAGGCGATAAAGTTCAATTAATCGGGTTTGGTAATTTTGAGGTACGTGAGCGTGCAGCTCGTAAAGGCCGCAATCCACAAACTGCGCGCACCGATGCGCTTTATGCCCTAGCTTCATAATCATATGAATGGATGGCATAAAGCCGTTCGCATCGGAAAATGGCATAAGGTACCATATGACATAATAGATGGTCATAGGCGAACCGTCTTACTCTGAGAGGAAACTCACAGGAGGACAAAAGCATGACGGTGAAAACCCAAGTCAAGTAAATCCAATACTTGCGACTGAGGGGCAACGCCAAGTTAATATAAGGATAAGAGTCATACTACCCGAAGGATAGCTCGGTGGCATTGGGTTGGCAAATGGGTACTTGGATTATAGCCCCATTTCCTATTAGGAATAATCGTACCTAGTTTGGCGATTATTCATCTATTCAAAATAGGCACGAATCTAAGACAGATTTAAGAGCGGAAGTCCTATCCGAAAATTAACATACCTAGCTGATGCGAATAACGGTGGATAACCTAAGTTGGAGCGCTTGTAATATAGCTATAAGGAATGATACCAAGGGCAACCAAGGTATGTGACCTTTGAAAATCCAATATGGTTACGGAGTTCCCATAGTAGTCCGAGGTAGGGAAAGCCTACCACATGGCGAAGGGGAATAGTCTGGACAGTTCAATACCAATCAAGAGGGAGTGTGTGAGACACTATGAGAAACTCTGAGAAAGTATTGAACAGCTTAGCCGTCCAAGCCGAAGATGAAACCTACAGGTTTGAAAAATTAATACGGAATCTGTACAATCCTGATTTCTATCTAAGGGCAATTGGGAAAATTTACGCGAATAGTGGAGCAGGTACTGTCGGAAGTGATGGAACTTCTATAAGTGGTTTCAGTAACAAAGACATCGATAAAATTATCGAAAGCATACGAAATGAAACGTATGAGCCTACTCCACTACGGAGAGTCTACATACCCAAGAAAAACGGTAAAAAACGTCCTCTTGGTATGCCAAACTTTAAGGACAAACTAGTCCAAGAAGTAATTAGGTCTCTACTGGAAGCGATTTATGAACCAATTTTCAGAGACACTTCACATGGGTTTAGACCTAATAGAAGTTGTCATACTGCTCTAAAGGATATAGACATTTTGTTCACTGGAACAAAATGGTTTGTAGAGGGAGACATTAAAGGTTGCTTTGACAATATTAATCATCATATTCTACTGAAATTACTTCAGAAGAGAATCAAAGATGAAAAATTATTGAGGTTAATGAACAAATTTCTAAAATCGGGATACATGGAAGATTGGATATTTCATAAAACATATTCAGGGACACCGCAAGGTGGAATTATGAGTCCTATTCTCGCCAATATTTATCTACATGAATTGGATAAATTTATGGAGACATTAAAAAATGGTTTCGATAAAGGTGATAGTGATAGGAAAGATAATCCTGCTTATGCGAAATTATATTCAAAGATGTATCGAAGACGTAAGAAATATGAAAAAGAACCTACAAAAGAACTTTTACAAGAAATCAAATCTCTTGAACAAGAGATTAGAAAAGTACCCTACTACGATCCACAAGATACTTCCTATAAGCGACTGAACTATGTGAGATACGCAGATGATTTCATCATTAGTGTCATTGGTTCGCAAAAAGACGCTGAAAGGATTAAAAGAAGGATTGGTAAGTTTCTCAAAGATGAACTGGATTTAGAAATGTCTGAGGAGAAAACTCTCGTAACTCACGTTACTAATAGAGCTAAATTCTTAGGTTATGAACTAACTGCAAGAACTCCAAAGATTGAGAAAACTGAATATAGTCGTGCTATGAGAAAAGCCAACGGAAACGTAGAATTCTATATGCCATCAGATTATGCAATTAATTGGTTGAAAGAGGCAAAAGCCATTAAGTTCAACAAAGATGGTTCATGGAAACCTGTGGCGAGATATAGTCTCACTAATCTATCGGATTTGGAATTACTAATGATTCACAATAGTGAAATAAGAGGTATATACAACTATTTCAAAATAGCTAAGAATATCCACAGACAAATGAGTACCCTCATTTACGGACTAGAATTTAGTTGCCTAGGCACTATGGCTAGAAAACGTAAATCTTCTACGGGTAAAATACGAACTGAATTACGTAGGGATAAAGGTTGGGGTGTTGAATACAACACCAAAAAGGGGAAGAAGTTTATCTACTTCTTTAACGACCCCATTTTAAGGGCTAAAATGCCTTATACAACCGATTCAAACGTGGACAAGGTATTTAACCTTATGAAATTTAGAGGACGTACTGAGCTTGAAAATAGGCTGTCTGCGGGTGAGTGTGAAATTTGCGGGTTCTCGGACATCGATGGTGAATTTCACATACACCATGTTAATAAACTCAAGGATTTGAAAAAGAAATCCAAAAAGAGTAGATGGATGGAAGAAATGATAGCTAGAAATAGAAAAACGCTGATTGTATGCAAGGATTGTCATTGGAAAATACACTCAGGTTCGTTATAGGCTAGGTTGTTCAGAGGGGGAGCCGTATGCTTCGAGAGTTGCACGTACGGTTCCGAGAGAGGTTCAAGTAAACCTACCATAGCAATATGGCAAGGCGACGGGTTCCTACTCAACGGAGATGAAATTGAAATCCCAGCAAGTAAAGTTCCAGCTTTCAAACCAGGTAAAGCCCTTAAAGACGCTGTAAAATAATTCAATACATATGGGCTTTCGCGAGGGTCGCACGTCTGTGCGGCCTTTCTTTTTGCAACTTTTTAAACTTTATTGAGATATTGTAGGCAACATGTAAATAAGAATAGTATAATTAAGTTTCGGGATACACTATTATTAGACGAACAATTGTTGATTGCAATAGGAGGAAAGAGCGTGAACATAAACCATGAACAAATCGAACAAGCGGTTCGGATGATACTTGAAGCAGTAGGGGAAGACCCTAACCGAGAAGGGCTTTTAGACACCCCTAAACGAGTGGCAAAAATGTATGCCGAAGTTTTTGCTGGGATGAATAAGGATCCAAAAGAATACTTTGATACGATTTTTAGCGAAGATCATGAAGAACTTGTACTAGTAAAAGATATACCATTTTACTCAATGTGCGAGCATCACTTAGTTCCTTTTTTTGGAACGGCACATGTCGCTTATATTCCAAAGGGTGGAAAAGTGGTGGGCTTAAGCAAATTAGCGCGTTCTGTTGAAGCTGTTGCTTCGAGGCCGCAATTGCAAGAAAGAATTACAAAAACCATTGCTGATGCGATTGTTGAAAAGCTTAAACCATATGGAGTGATGGTTGTTGTCGAAGCAGAACATATGTGTATGACAATGCGAGGCGTTAAAAAGCCAGGTTCGAAGACGGTCACTTCTGCAGTTCGTGGCATATTTGAAAAGGATACTGCTGCAAGAGCAGAGGTTTTGTCATTAATAAAAGAATAGGCATGTTTCGAAATTTGCATTGACAATACAAGCTATGTGATGAGATATTATTATGAGATATGGATTGGATTTTAGGAGGATTTGCCATGAGTAGTCAATCTTCTACAAACAATGATTTTATTGTAATCAAAGCGAAAAGTGATGGAGTTACAGTGATTGGTCTTACAAGAGGGACAGACACAAAATTCCACCATTCGGAAAAATTGGATAAAGGTGAAGTGATGATTGCCCAATTTACTGAGCATACATCAGCGATTAAAATACGTGGGAAAGCAGTTATTCAAACAGCCCATGGTGAAATGGATACAGAGGTTTAAAGAGGTTTAAGGGAGAAGAAAGTGTTTTCCTTACTAGCAATAAGGGAGCCTGGGCTTCTCAGTTTAGATAGACAAGGGTGATGAGCGTGAACGACATCTATGAAGAAATAGAACAGATTAAAGCGGACATAGAAGTGCGAGTCAAACATCCTTACTTAATGAAGTTTATTGATGTCCCTGTTATAGATGAGCAAAAACTAGTATTACTTTATACGATTTTAAAAGAAGCGAAAATACCACTCAATCATGATAAGTTACGGCAATCGATCATGGCAACGATGCTCATCCAAATTGCCTTAGATACACATGAACTTGTTGGATTACATCGGATTGAAGACGATAATCCGTTTATGAAACAACGCCAATTAACAGTGCTTGCTGGGGATTATTATAGTGGTCTTTATTATTATTTATTAGCATTAATTGATGATATTCCGTTGTTAAAAATATTATCCATTGCGATTAAAGAGATTAATGAGTATAAAATTTCTGTCTATCAAAGGGATTACAGTAGCATTGCTGATTATATAAATGGCATCGCCATGATAGAATCTCTTTTAGTGCAAAAGATTGCCCAATATGCTGGTAATTTAGACATGCAAGAATTTTCCAAACAATTATTATTAGTGAATAGGTTACACCGTGAAAAAGCGACTTTCAACTTACATGGTTTTTCCGCAATCATTGACGGAATGAATAGCATTGGGGGACGAAATGCCCTCATTTTAGTTGATAATCAAATCGTGAAATCGATTCACTATATTGATGCATTCCTCCAAAAGCATTCTAGAACCTACGGCTTTCTCGGTGAGAAGGTAATGGCATTTATCAATGATTTGGATATTGCGATGGAAAAAGTGGTGAAAGAAGGGGGAAGAGTGGGTTATTCAAAGGAAGAACGCGTCCATAACGTATTTGAAAAAATTTCAGAAAAATATGATGTCATGAACTCAATCATAAGTTTTCAACGTCATAAAGCATGGCGGAAAGACACGATGAAAAGGATGAACGTTCAACCTGGTTCAGCAGCCCTTGATGTATGTTGTGGAACAGCTGATTGGACAGTTGCATTGTCCCATGCCGTTGGACCTGAAGGGAAAGTAGTCGGACTGGACTTCAGTAAAAATATGTTAAAAATTGGCGAACAAAAGGTCGAAACTTTACAACTTAACAACATTGAGCTTGTACATGGAAATGCGATGGAACTTCCGTTTGCTGATCATACATTTGATTATGTGACAATCGGTTTTGGGCTACGTAATGTCCCTGATTATTTGCAGGTTTTACGCGAAATGTGCCGAGTTGTAAAACCTGGTGGACAGGTCGTCTGTCTTGAAACCTCTCAGCCAACTTTGATTGGTTTTAGGCAAATTTATTATTTTTATTTTCAATTTGTTATGCCGCTTTTGGGCAAACTATTTGCCAAAAGCTATAAAGAGTATTCATGGCTCCAAGAGTCTGCTAAAGACTTTCCAGGACAAAAGGAATTGGCCAATATGTTTAAGGAAGCTGGGCTTGAAAAAGTCCAAGTGAAAGCCTATACAGGTGGGGTTGCGGCAATGCATCTAGGCTTTAAACCCATTTCTAAATAAGCTGTTGATTAAGGTGACATAAATGAAACTGAAAAGGCTTTACTCATTTATAAATTCAGACTTAGATATTATTGAAAAAGCATTGGAAGAGACTATACAGGCTGAAAATCCGGTGCTGAAAGAAGCCTCTATGCATTTATTGCAGGCTGGTGGGAAGCGCATTCGACCAGTCTTTGTTTTATTGTCGGCGAAATTTGGTCATTATAATATTGATATCATAAAAAATGTAGCTGTTGCTCTTGAATTAATACATACCGCTTCCTTAGTTCACGATGATGTAATCGATAATGCAGAATTACGTAGAGGTGCGCCGACAATAAAAGCAAAATGGGATAATCGAATAGCCATGTATACGGGCGACTATATTTTTGCCAGAGCTGTTGAGTTAATGACAAATATAAAAAAGATTGAAGCCCATCAAGTCTTATCGAAAACAATGGTAGAGCTTTGTGTTGGTGAGATTGAGCAAATTAAAGATAAATATGATTGGAATCAAAGTGTACGTACGTACTTGCGGCGAATTAAAAGAAAAACAGCCATTCTTATTGCCGTTAGCTGCCAGCTTGGTGCGATTGTTTCGGAAGCACCAGTGCAAGTTCAAAGACAATTATCCCGCTTCGGCTATTATGTTGGTATGGCTTTTCAAATAACAGATGATATTCTTGATTTTACTGGAACAGAGAAGGAGCTTGGGAAACCTGCTGGTAGTGACCTATTACAAGGAAATATTACGTTGCCCGTTCTTTATGCGCTTCAAAATGATACAGTTAGGAAAGAAATTATCGATACCTTTGATATGACGAATGAAGAAAAGATTAAACAAATCATTTCTTTAGTGAAAAATTCGGGTGGAATTGAATATTCTAAGGAAATTAGTGAACGCTACTTAAAAAAGGCTCATGAGATTATTAAAAACCTACCGAATTGTAAAGAAAAAACAACGTTGTCAAATATTGCGAAATATATCGGGAAGCGCAAGTTTTGAAAGTTTGCTATTCATAACATATTTTGATAAAATGTGAAATGATTTCTACATAGCATTCATGATACATAATGACTGGAGAGATGAAAGATGGAAAAAACATTTATAATGATTAAGCCGGATGGTGTTCAAAGACAATATGTTGGTGAGATTATTTCTCGCTTTGAAAAAAAAGGTTTTAAATTATTAGCTGCTAAATTAATGACTGTACCAAAGGAATTAGCTGAAGAACATTATGCTGAGCATAAAGAGCGTCCTTTCTTTGGCGAGTTAGTAGGTTTTGTTACATCAAGCCCTGTTTTTGCAATGGTTTGGCAAGGAGAAAAAATTATTTCTACAGCACGTCAAATGATGGGCGCAACTAATCCTGCGGAAGCACAACCTGGGACAATTCGTGGTGATTTCGGGATCACAATGAGCAAAAATGTTATTCATGGCTCAGATTCACCAGAAAGCGCCAAGCGTGAAATTAATTTATGGTTTAAAGAAAATGAAATATGTGAATATAACAAGCAAGTAGATGAGTGGGTTTATTAAATTTAGATTGTTTAAAAGTGGATGCAAAAAAACAACCAGCCTTCATGGCTGGTTGTTTTTTTAATAGTAGAACTAAGAGAATCCATTTGCTATAGTAAAATCAAAGGCAGTCTGAGAGAAAAGGGGATAAAGAAAATGGGAAATGACTACCAAGATTTTATAACAAATGTACATAGAAAAACAGGTATTGATTTAGCTTGCTATAAAGAAGCACAAATGAAACGAAGATTAACATCGTTATACGAGAAAAAGGGCTATAAAAATTTCCAACAGTTTTTTGAGGCAATGTCAACAGACAGAAAAGTTTTAGATGAATTTTTAGACAGAATGACAATTAATGTCTCTGAATTTTACCGCAATGGAAAACGTTGGGAAGTTTTGCAAAAAAAAATTATACCTAAGCTATTAGAGAAAAATAAGAAGCTAAAAGTATGGAGTGCAGCCTGTTCAACAGGGGAGGAGCCTTATACGTTAGCGATGGTATTATCGAATTTCATGCCGCTTTCGCAAATCCAAATCCTTGCAACTGATCTTGATGAAACAGTGATCAATCGAGCGAAAATTGGCATATACCCGGACAGGTCATTAGCAGAAGTGCCTGAAGATATGAAAAGGAAATATTTTACAAAGGATGGCATTTTCTATAAAGTAAGCGATGAAATAAAAAGGACGGTAACGTTTAAAAAGCATAATTTGTTGGCGGACACGTTCGATACTAATTTTGATTTAATTGTTTGCCGAAATGTGTTGATTTACTTTACAGAAGAGGCAAAGGAAGTTTTATATAAAAAGTTTAGTGCTGCTTTAAGACCTGGAGGCATATTGTTTGTCGGCAGTACAGAACAAATATTTAATCCCCAGTTATATGGTTTTGATACAGAGGATACTTTTTTTTATCGAAAAATGTAATGTATTATGTTATATTAATACACAAAAGCTTTAAAGAGGTGAAGAGTGATGAGATATTTAACTGCGGGTGAATCTCATGGACCGCAATTAACAACTATTTTAGAAGGAATACCTGCGCAGCTATCATTAGTTGCTGAGGATATAAATGAAGAGCTTGCTCGTCGTCAAAAAGGACATGGAAGAGGACGCCGGATGCAAATTGAAAAGGACCAAGTGCAAATTTTAAGTGGAGTCCGCCACGGAAAAACATTGGGCTCTCCGATTACTCTTGTAGTAGAGAATAATGATTGGGCACATTGGACAAAAGTAATGGGTATTGAACCACTTACTGACGACCTAAGTGAAGATGAAATAAAGCGGAAAATTACGCGACCGCGCCCTGGGCATGCTGACCTTGTTGGTGCCATTAAATATGGCCATCGCGATATGAGAAATGTTCTTGAACGTTCATCAGCGCGGGAAACGACTGTGCGTGTAGCAGCCGGTGCCGTTGCGAAAAAGTTATTAGCTGAATTAGGCATTACTGTTGTTGGCCATGTTTTAGAAATTGGTGGCGTAAAAGCAGAAAACCTTTCTTATGAAAGTCTAGAAGATTTAAAAGAAAGAACGGAACAATCACCTGTCCGTTGCCTTGATGGAGTAGCTGAGAAAAAAATGATGGCAGCAATTGATCAAGCGAAAGAAGATGGCGATTCGATTGGTGGCATTGTCGAGGTTATTATCGATGGACTACCTGCTGGCATTGGCAGCTATACACATTATGACAATAAACTTGATGCAAAACTTGCTGCTGCAATTGTTAGTATTAATGCCTTTAAAGGGGTAGAATTTGGCATTGGTTTTGAAGCGGCGAGACGTCCCGGTAGTCAAGTCCATGATGAGATTATCTGGAATGAAAAAGAAGGCTATACTAGAAAATCGAATAATTTAGGTGGTTTTGAAGGTGGCATGACAACAGGTATGCCAATCGTTGTTCGCGGTGTAATGAAACCAATCCCGACACTATACAAGCCTTTACAAAGTGTTGATATTGATACAAAAGAGCCATTCGAGGCAAGCATTGAGCGCTCTGATAGCTGTGCCGTTCCTGCTGCAGCTGTTGTTGCCGAAGCCGTTGTTGCATGGGAGGTTGCAAAAGCAATTGTCGACCAGTTTGGGAAAGACCGTGTTGACCAAATCCAAGAAAATATTGAAAAATGGAATGAAAGAGCGAGGATGTATTAAGATGAAGGCGTTAACGATTACAACAGCATCGAAGACGTACCCTTTATATATCGGGGGAGGCCTTCGCTTCGACATTCAATCGTTTATTCATGGTCTTGGAAGTAATTTTTCCAGCATTTTGATTATTACAGATTCCCATGTGGAGCCGCTTTTTTTGAATGATGTTAAAGGCTCGCTTTCTGATTTTAAAAATGTTTATGCTTACGTTGTCCCAAGCGGCGAAGAAGCAAAGTCTTTTTCTGTCTTTTATGATGTACTGACATTTGCCCTTGAACATGAGCTTGACCGCAAGTCATTAGTCATAGCATTAGGCGGCGGCGTTGTTGGTGATTTAGCAGGCTTTGTTGCCGCTACTTATATGCGCGGCATTCCATTTATTCAAATGCCGACAACACTTCTTGCCCATGACAGCTCTGTTGGTGGTAAAGTAGCCATTAATCATCCATTAGGAAAAAATATGATTGGTGCTTTTTTTCAACCGGAAGCGGTCGTTTATGATACGGATATGCTTTTAACACTTCCAGAGGAAGAGTGGCGTTCTGGTTTTGCTGAAGTTATTAAACATGCGTTAATTTGGGATAAAGAGTTTTATGAATGGCTCCGAGCTGAAATCCATTCTTTAGCTGATTTGCGCGGCGACAAGCTACAATATGCTTTAGCAAAAGGGATCTCAGTAAAGGCCGCAGTTGTTGGTCAGGATGAAAAAGAAAGCGGGATTCGCGCCTTTTTGAATTTTGGACATACGCTTGCCCATGCGATTGAAGCCGAGCTTGGTTATGGCACGATGAGCCATGGTGATGCTGTTGCGATTGGTATGCTATTTGCTATCCGTGTAAGTGAGCAGTATTACGAAAAAGATTTACAGCTTAGAGCATTCAGAGAGTGGTTTAAACAGTATAAATTCCCGGAGATTCCCAAGACTCTTGATGCTGAAGCACTTCTGCAGTTAATGAAAAAGGACAAAAAGGCACAAAGAGGTTCGCTTACGTTTGTCTTAATGAAAAATATTGGTGAGGTTGAAACTGTAAAAGTAGCTGACGAGTTTATTTTAGATATTTTAAAGAAAGAATTACAGGAGGTGTAGGAGCTTGATTCGTGGGATTAGAGGAGCGATAACGGTAAAAGAAAATGATGCAAATGAAATGGTTGACTGTACAAAGAAGCTTTGTGAGGAAATGATTCAGAAAAATGCTATTATTCCTGAAAATGTTGCTCAAGTACTTATCTCAGTTACAGAAGACTTAGATGCTGTTTTTCCAGCGAAAGCGCTGCGTTTATTGGATGGCTGGATGTATGTTCCAGTTATGTGCATGCGTGAAGTTCCTGTCGTCCATTCATTGCAAAAATGCATTCGCGTGATGATGACGGTAGAAACAGATCTTCCCCAAGATAAAATCGAGCATGTTTATTTAGAAGGGGCAAGCGTACTAAGACCTGATTTATCTATTAATAAATAATTTTTCAATTGTTTATTGACAATAAAAGGAATGCTGTATTATGATTCTATATAAGTTAAGTTCAGTTGAGTAGATTAGTTTAGAGTTTAGTAGACAAAATGATGATTTTGTCAAGGGTAGAATGAGTAGAGCTGAGTTGAGACGAGATTCTTATAAATAAACCACCTACCCTAAGATGATTATGCCTTTTTTATAATAGAGAGGCTTTCTTAGGGTTGTTTTTTTCTCACCCGCTATCTCCTCATTCTCCAAAAACATATGGAAGGCGGTAGGAACATCCTTCCCCTTCACATTCGCGATTGGAGAGATATTTATGAATTTATATAATTTCCCCTCATTTTTAGAAGATGCGAAAGAGCATCTAACGATTCCCATTGTGAAACGTTATTTTGTTGATACGATTACACCAATCCAAATTTTTCAAAATTTACAAGATGAGGCTACTTTTCTTCTTGAAAGTAAAGATGAAGCATCACCATGGTCGCGATATTCGTTTATCGGCTTACATCCTTTTTTATATGTGGAAGAAAGTGAAGGTGTATTTCAAATAAAAAATGAGCGCAATGAAACGATACAATCGGCCCCAGGTTTTCGCGAAGCATTCCGTGTTTCGATGGAAATGTTGAAGGTCAAAAAGGCTGATGTAGCACTACCTTTCTGGGGCGGTGCAGTAGGTGTCATGGGCTATGATGCAATTTCAACCTTTGAAAAAGTGCCTGAGCATAAAAAAAATGATTTAAACTTAAAACGGTTTTCATTTATGTTTTGTGAAACGATGATTGCCTTTGACCATGATCAAAAGGAATTAACGATTATACGGCTTGTGCGCTTAAAAGGCGGGGAATCAAAAGAGGAATTAGCGCATGTATTTGAGGATGTTCAGCAAAAAATCGAGTTGATTTTTAATCAAATTTTTGATTCGCGCCTGAAAAATGAAGGGTTGCAAGCAATGGAACAAATGGATTTGGTTGATTTCAGTGATGTCACCTCCAATTACAATAAAGCTGACTTTTTGAAAGATGTAAACAAGATTAAAGAGTATATAAAAGCCGGGGATATTTTTCAAGCTGTGTTATCACAACGCTTTGAAATACCAATTAGCGTGGGAGGCTTTGAATTATATCGAGTATTAAGGATGGTGAATCCGTCCCCGTATTTATTTTATTTAAAGCTAGATGGCTATGAGCTTGTTGGCAGTTCGCCAGAACGGTTAATCCAAATTGAGAATGGTCATCTTGAAATACATCCGATTGCAGGAACGAGAAGAAGAGGGCGCACAAAGGAAGAGGATGAACTTCTCGCTAAAGAGCTATTAGCTGATGAAAAAGAACGTGCGGAACATTACATGCTCGTTGATTTAGCAAGAAATGATATTGGCAGGGTTGCCGAATATGGGTCTGTAGAAACGCCGGTATTGATGGAATTGGGTAAGTTTTCACATGTGATGCACTTGATTTCCAAGGTTACAGGGCAGTTAAAGGATGGGGTTCATCCGATTGATGCATTCATTTCTGGATTTCCAGCTGGGACGGTCTCAGGAGCACCGAAAATTCGCGCGATGCAAATTTTGCAAGAAATGGAGCCAACAGCCCGCAACGTATATGCTGGTACAGTAGCTTATCTCGGTTTTGATGGGAATATTGACTCATGTATCGCGATTCGTACGATTCTAGTGAAAGACAAAAAGGCTTATGTTCAGGCAGGTGCAGGAATTGTTGCTGATTCTGTACCAGAGCTTGAGTATAAAGAAACGATCAATAAAGCGAGCGCGATGATTAAAAGTATTAAGTTGGCCGAAAAAATGTTCCAACGGGAGGAAAAAACATATGTTTAAAGAAATTTTAAATAAATGCGTTATTGGGGAAACATTATCTGAACTAGAAGCAGAAGCGATTATGAATGAAATCATGTCTGGAAATGCATCGCAAAGCCAAATTGCGAGCTTCATCTCAATTTTACGTTTCAGAGGCGAAACGGTTGACGAGCTAGTTGGCTTCGCAAAGGCGATGCGTTCTCATATGACACATGTCAATTATGAAGATGATTCCGTCATTGATACGTGTGGAACAGGCGGTGATGGAGCCTCAACTTTTAATATTTCAACGACCGCTTCGATTATCTTATCAGCCTTAGGTGTGAAGGTGGCGAAGCACGGAAACCGCGCTTTTACATCTAATAGCGGCAGTGCTGATGTGTTGGAACAGCTAGGAATTAATATTCAAAGTACACCAGAAGAAGCGCGGAATTCGCTAAATGATTATAATTTAAGCTTTTTATTCGCGCCACATTATCATTCATCGATGCGTCATGCAGCTGTACCGAGAAAGGATGTTGGCTTCCGAACAATTTTTAATCTTTTAGGACCAATTTCCAATCCCGCTAATTGTAAATATCAGCTAATCGGTGTTTATGATACGGAACCAGCCGAAAAAATGGCCGAAACATTGAAACGTCTTGGCTCAAAACGAGTATTGCTCGTAACAGGTCGTGATGGCTTGGATGAATGCTCAATTACAACAGAAACCGATGTTGTCGAATTAAATAATGGCATTATTACAAGAAGGACGATTTCACCTGAGGACTTCGGGTTGGAAAGAGGCACGTTAGAAGAACTGCGTGTTTCTTCAGTAGCGGAAAGTGCCTATATACTCGAAAGTGTTCTTGCGGGTAGTGGAAATCGCTCTGCTACAAATATTGTCTTATTAAACGCAGGGGCTGGGCTTTATGCAGCTGAAAAATGTAATTCAATCAAGGAAGGTGTCGAGCTTGCAAAAGCTGCCATTCAAGAAGGAGACGCTTTAAACCAGCTAAATAAACTACGTGATGGAAATAGAGCTGTAAAGGAGACAGAGCAATATGCTTAATAAAATTATCGCAACAAAAAAAGAAGAGGTGTCTAATTTAGTTTTACCTCGGGAAGAAGTAGTAAAACATGTATCGTTTTTCAATGCTTTAAAAAATAAAAAAAATGAAGTTGCTTTGATTGCTGAAGTAAAAAAAGCATCACCTTCAAAAGGGATAATCAAAGAAAATTTCGACCCGCTTGAGATTGCTAGAGAGTATGAACAGGGTGGTGCAGATGCAATCTCTGTTTTAACGGACAGACAATATTTTCAAGGGAGCAGGGATTATATTCCGCTTATTAAAAAAGAAATTGCCTTGCCAATCCTTCGCAAAGATTTTATAATTGATAATACTCAAATATTGGAGAGCAAATATTTAGGAGCGGATGCAATTCTTTTAATAGCGGAAGCATTGGAGGCTAGTAAACTAGCTGAATTTTATCAATATGCGACCGAGTTAGGGTTGGATTGTTTAGTTGAAGTGCATTCGGCGCATGCCTTAGAAGGAATCCTTTCCATTTTCACCCCGAAAATTATCGGCGTAAATAACCGTAATCTAGCGACCTTTGAAGTAACGTTAAAGCAAACGGAAATGATTGCAAATTATATACCTGAAGGAAGCTTGTTCGTAAGTGAGAGTGGGATTTTTAACTATGAAGATATTCAAAGGGTTAAAAGTGCTGGAGCAGACGCTGTTTTAGTCGGAGAATCTTTGATGAGAAGTGAGACACCAGCACAAGGGATTTTATCTTTATTTGGAGTTGAACAATGAGAACAGTAAAAGTTAAGTTATGTGGTAACCATTCCTTGCAAGATTTACAGTTTTCCGTGCAAAGCGGCGCTGATTTCATCGGGATTGTCTTTGCGGAAAGCAAGCGAAAAGTAGACCCTGTTCAATGTGGCGAGTGGATTCACCAAATCGAAAAAGAGAGTAAGCAGAAATATGTAGGGATTTTCGTGAATCCAAGCCTGCGCGAAATCTCTGATGTTTTGCAGCATGTGCCACTAGATATTATTCAATTTCATGGCAATGAATCTCCGATGCAAATCGTCGAAGCAAAAATGGCAACAGGCCTCACTGTTTGGAAAGCCATTCACCATTGTCATAATAGCATCGAAAGAATGAAAGACTATCATCGTGTAGCAGATGGTTATGTTATTGATTCAAAGGTGAAAGGGGCATGGGGCGGTACTGGAGAAAGATTTGATTGGGAGGCGATTCCTTCCTATCAAAAAGAGGCTGAACAGCAGGGTGTTGGCTGTTTGATTGCTGGTGGAATTACTCCGGATAATGTGAAGCGAATCTTACAATATCACCCACATGGAATTGATATTTCAAGCGGCATTGAGACAAATGGCATAAAAGATTATCAGAAAATTCAGTTGTTAATTGATAATTTGAACCCATACCAAAATGCTTAAATGAAGATGAAAAATTATGGATGGACTCTTTACCAATTGTAATGATGTGTTACAATTAGGGAAAGAATCCTTTTTTGTACTTTATTAACGTTTAACCTCGTTAAAGGATTAAAGTATAAGAAAAGACATCGACATTTGCTATATTGGCAAATGTCGTGTTTTTCTAACTTTAGTGCGAGAAAATCTAACTAAATTTATTTGTATGAAATGGTGGGGTCTCTTATGAAGATAAAAGTGAAAGAACAACTAGTTGGGTTAACACCTTATCAGCCGGGCAAGCCAATTGAAGAAGTAAAAAGAGAGCTTGGCCTTGAGAAAATTACAAAATTAGCATCAAACGAAAATCCATTTGGATGCTCACTTCAAGCAAAGGAAGCTATTCAAGCGGGCTTAAATGAATTAGCATTATATCCTGATGGCTATGCTCGTGATATGCGTGAAAAAATCGCTCGATTTATCGGTGTCGAAGAAAATCAACTCATTTTTGGAAATGGCTCTGACGAACTGATTGCCATCCTTTGCATAGCCCTTTTATCTCCTGATAAAAATACAGTCATGGCGAATCCGTCTTTCTCACAATATAGCCATAATGCGATTATCCAAGGTGCGGAAATCCGCATGATTGAAAATATAAATGGTGAGCATGATTTAGATGGAATGCTAAAGGCAATCGATGAAAATACGGCAATTGTTTGGGTATGCACACCGAACAATCCAACTGGTACGTATATTCCAGAAGAAAAGCTTGTAAACTTTATTAAAAATGTTCCTGATCACGTCTTGATTGTAATTGATGAAGCTTATAATGAATATGTCGTGGCTAGTGACTATCCAAATACATTATCGCTTTTAAGTGAATATCCGAATTTGTTAGTCTTACGGACATTTTCAAAAGCATATGGACTTGCGGCATTAAGGGTAGGTTATGGTGTCGGAAATCCTGATTTAATTACAGCGCTTGATCCTGCAAGGGGCCCTTTTAATACATCAAGAATTGCCCAAGCCGCGATTACAGCGGCGATTGATGACCAAGATTTTATCAACTCTTGTGTAAAAGCAAATCGGGAAGGTCTTGAGCAATATTATCAATTTTGTAAAGAAAATGGGTTGGATTATTTTCCATCACAAGCGAATTTCATTTTAATAGATTTTAAACGCTCTGGGCAGGAATTGTTTGATTATTTATTAAGAAAAGGATTTATTGTCCGCTCCGGTACTGCACTAGGCTATCCAACTTCCGTAAGAATTACCGTTGGAAGCCGTGAACAAAATGAGGAAATCATTCAAGCTTTAAAAGAAATGCTTGACGGATCACGTTAGGGGGATCCTTTTTGAAGAAAAGAGTATTTGTAATCGGCCTTGGTTTAATCGGAGGTTCGATTGCTTTAGCGATTAAACGTAGCCATGATGCAGTAGTCGTTGGTTACGAGATTAATGAAGATCGGCTCGCTTTAGCGAAAACATTAAATGTTATTGACGAGTCGGCAACTTGTATTGAAGACGGAGCTAAGAATGCGGATTTAATTATCATTTCTGCTCCAGTGCAGCAAACAGAAATTATCATCGAAATGCTAACAAAGATAGAGCTAAAACCATCTGTTATTATTACAGATGTTGGCAGTACAAAACGACAAATTATGGAAAAAGCAATGCTTTTACTTAATAAAGGTGTTACCTTTATCGGCGGTCATCCAATGGCAGGCTCCCATAAAAGCGGTGTAAGCGCAGCAAGAGCGCATTTGTTTGAAAATGCTTATTACATTTTGACGCCGGGAAAGGATACACCAGTAGCAATGATTGAGGAGTTAAAAGACTGGCTGAAAGGTACAAAAGCGAATTTTTTAATTCTTACACCAAAAGAGCATGATGAATTTACAGGTGCCGTCAGTCATTTTCCGCATATTGTTGCTGCGAGCCTCGTTCATCAGGTGGCTGCTTTAGATGAAAAAGATTCGACTGTTTCCAGCTTAGCAGCTGGCGGGTTTCGTGATATAACGAGAATCGCTTCGAGTAGCCCGGTTATGTGGCGCGACATTTTGCTTCATAATAAAGAGACGTTACTTGAGCTTCTTGAAAAATGGCGTATCGAGATGGAACATGTCAAGAAAATCATTGATACGGTGGATAGTGAAGCGATTTATGCTTATTTTAAGGATGCGAAAGAGTTCCGCGATAGATTGCCAGTAAGACAAAAAGGGGCAATCCCGTCATTTTATGATTTATATGTTGATGTACCAGACCACCCAGGTAGTATTTCCGATGTAACGGGGATCCTTGCCACTGAGGAAATCAGCATTACAAATATTAGAATTATCGAGGTTAGGGAAGATATTATGGGTGTGCTTAGACTGAGCTTCCGTAACGAAGAAGACCGAAAACGAGCACAGGCTTGTCTAGCCGTTCATCATTACGAATCATTTATCGAAATGTAAGGATGTGTTTTTTTGTCAACTACACAATTAATAACAAATGTGTCAAGCCTTAATGGAACTGTTCTAGTTCCAGGCGATAAATCTATTTCCCATCGCGCCGTCATGTTTGGGGCGATTGCCAATGGGAAAACAACAATCACCGGCTTTTTGCCTGGGGAGGATTGTTTAAGCACGATTAATTGTTTTCGAAAAATGGGAGTTGGGATTCACCAAATGGGTGATTATGTTGAAATCGAATCTGCTGGCATTGATGGTCTGCAAGAACCAGTTGATATACTTGATGTTGGAAATTCAGGAACGACGACAAGATTAATGCTTGGCATTCTAGCAACAAGACCGTTTCATTCTGTAATTATTGGTGATGAGTCAATTGCCAAAAGGCCAATGGGGAGAGTGACAAACCCGTTAAGAACGATGGGTGCAAAGATTGATGGCCGTAATGACGGGATGTTTACGCCTTTATCAATCAGGGGCGGAGAAACGAAAGGGATTGAGTATAACTCACCAGTGGCAAGTGCCCAAGTGAAATCGGCAATTCTTTTAGCTGGTCTTGGCTCAAAAGGGGTAACAACGGTCACGGAACCTGCCCTTTCGAGAGATCATACTGAAAGAATGCTAGAAGCTTTTGGTGCGAAAATTAGCCGCGATGGTTTGTCAGTCTCAATTGAAGGCGGGCAGTCACTTTCAGCGACAGCGATTGAAGTGCCCGGTGATATTTCATCTGCCGCTTTTTTCTTAGTGGCAGGTGCTATTGTACCTAATAGCGAGATAACTCTTAAAAATGTCGGCATGAATCCTACCCGTGTCGGGATTGTCACCGTACTAGAAAACATGGGAGCGGCCTTGTCAGTAACGAATGAACGAGTTGTAAACGGCGAACCAGTTGCTGATTTAACAATTTCAACGTCTAATTTAAAAGGGATAGAAATTTACGGCGATATTATCCCGACATTAATTGATGAAATTCCAATCATCGCCCTGCTTGCGACCCAAGCGGAAGGAAAAACAATCATTCGCGATGCGGAAGAGTTAAAAGTAAAGGAAACGAATCGCATTGACACCGTTGTTACCGAACTAAGAAAAATGGGGGCTATTATTGAAGCAACAGATGATGGGATGATTATCGAAGGAAAGGCATCCTTACATGGTGCGGATGTTAATAGCTATGGTGATCATCGCATTGGTATGATGCTATCTATCGCAGCCCTTATTGCTAATACTGAAACAATATTGGAAAATCCAGAAGCAATAGCTGTTTCCTATCCAAACTTTTTTGAACATTTAGCCGGGCTAGTGAAGGAAAGGTAGTTCTATTATGTCTCTTCTTATCATAACTTGTTGTTAAGGAATTTGTACAAGCATGGTGAGGAGGGGCATTTTATTTTGAATTACATTATTGAAGATGCCAATGTCGTCTCTGATTTAGGAATAACAATCGCTTCATTTCTAATTGATGATTATAAAATTAGCCATTATGGAAAATCGTTACAAAAGTACCAAGGGATGCGGATGAATGTTTCGAAATATTTTATGACACCAGGACATGTTATCGCTGATTTTAGTTTATTAAATTGTGAAAACATAGTCGATTATAGAAAACAACTAACAAATCTCATTGTTAAAGGTTGCACGCTCGCTTTAGTTCCATGTTATATCCAGTATGAAAGTGAATTCGAAAAAAAAATAAGGGCTGCCAGACACGCAATGATTAATAGCACGATTGATTTTGTAATTGGTGTCCAAATCCCTCTTGAAAAACTAACCCCAGGGATTATAAGATTATGCAAACGTCATAAACTGCCTTATATTATTACAGAAATAAATGAGCACACGAATATTTATTCGATACCATGGGGATGGATTCGCGAGGCCCAATTTCAATTTCAAGTTCCAATTTATCCACTATGGAATATAGAAGATTATAAGGAATTGAAAATCCAAATGGAAAGTTGGGAACAAGTCACATCCTCCCATTACATTCCAACTTATCTCCGTTTTCCGACTGACTTACGCCTAGTTCCAAAAGTAATTCGCAAACAAATTGGCATTTATCCTAAAAAAGGCGACCTCTTTATTGGAAATGAACTTGATTATAATTTATATGAATATGCTAATTATGATAAAATAGTTCCGCTCATTACCGTTCACAAAGGGAAAGTAATAAAGGTAAACGATGAAGTGAATTTATATCCTGGGTTTGGACAAGAATTGAATATTAAGCTACCAGGGCTATTTGCCTCGATTGATAGCATGACAAATAATCCCTACCCTGGAGGTTAACTATGGTGGGGTTGATTTTGATATAAAGGAGTTTGAATATGGACGAGAAGCTGCAAAAAGCTATTCAACTAGTTGCAAACGGAGAAATTAACGAAGGGCTTGATTTTTTACATAGTCTTATTGCAAAAGCTAATCATGAAGAAAAACTATTAATTGCAGATTTATATTTACAATGGGGCTTTTTAGAGGAAGCGAAAAGCATAATCAACGAATTACTCGAATTATACCCAGATGAAGGACAACTTTATATTTACGCCGCCGAAATCGCAATTGAAGAAGATGAGGGAGAAGTTGCTTTAGATTATTTAGAGGAAGTAAAAGAAGAAGATCCAGCCTTTCTTCAAGCGCTCATCATGATGGCTGATTTATTTCAAATTGAAGGACTTGATGAGGCCGCCGAACAAAAGCTTTTGAAAGCAAAAAGGCTTGCCCCTGAGGAAGTTTTAATTGATTTAGGTTTAGGACAGTTTTATGCCAATATTGGAGAGTATCAGAAAGCCATTCCGTTTTTCAAAAAATTAATAAATACGAATGTCGATATTGAACAAACGAATATTCACTTGCTTTTAGCAGATGCTTTCGTACATACTGGTCATTTTGAAGAAGCTCTAGAATGCTATGAAAAAGGTCTGCAAGTTGAGTTTGATATCAATGCGCTGTTTAATTATGGGTTTATTGCCTATCAGCTTGAAAGATATGAGCTTGCTATTGCAAAATGGAATAGCTTAAAGGAATTAGACTACGAATACGTACCGGTTTATCTTTATTTAGCAAAAGCCTACGAACATGCTGGGGCCCTTAAGGAAAGTTATGATACGGCAAGAGAAGGTTTAACCTATGCTCCGGATTATAAGGAATTGCTTGTGTTTGCTGCAAAAATGGCGATGAAGCTGCAAACCGACGAAGATGTGGAAGCATATTTAGTTAAGGCGATTGAGATTGATTCAGGCTATATTGAAGCCATCAATTTGTTGTCAAGCTATTATCTATATCATGAACAATATGATGATATTGTTCACATTCTACATCAGGCTATCGAAAATGATGAATATGACCCTATGTTCGATTGGGACTTAGCGACAGCAAAAAAACATTTAGAAATTTATAATGATGCATTAAATCACTTTGAGAATGCATATACTTATTTCAAAGATAATATTCAGTTTCTTAAGGATTTTGGTTATTTTCTTTTGGAAGATGGAGACGCGAAAAGAGCAAAGAAAATGTTCAAGCAAATCCTCGAACTGGACTCAGCAAATACAGAAATTGAAGAGGAGCTAGTGCGTTTAGAAGATTGGTAGTGATTTGAAGGAGAGAAGAAAACGGGAGAGGAGGGATATTTTTTGGCGGCTCCTGTATCTGTCAATGAAAAGAAAGAATTCGTGCGCTGGTTTTTAAATCATTATCAGTTAAAAAGGCGGGAATGCGTTTGGATTTTGAATTATTTAATGAGCCATGATCAATTGATGAAGAAGGTCCATTTTGTTGAGAAGGCTGAATATTGTCCAAGGGGAATCATCATGTCTACTCATTGTGTTGATGAAGTACCGTTTCGATTTTACAAAGATAGTGTGATGACAACAGATGCTGAAAAATCTTTTCATGACATTCGCTTAAACCGTGATCAAGACATTTATATCCAGCTTAATTTTAAAGCCTCTTTTACTTGTGCAAAGTATGTTCTAGTTTTAGAGGAAAATAAGTTTATTCCAACCCATCTTCAAGTAAATGAAAAAGACCAACAGTTAGCTCAGCAATTTTTGGAGGAGTCATTATTATCTTTTCAGAGGGATAAGCTGCTAAAGCAAATTGATGACGCTTTAGACAAATTCGATTTTGATAAGTTTATGTTTCTATCTGCAAAATTAAATGCATTGTTAGAATGTCAAAACACTTCCTCAACGTAGAGGAAGGTTTTTTTTTTGATAAAAACATGGTTTAATAATAAGAAATATTATTAATAAAGGTGAGAGAAAATAATATGAAATGGATAAGTACAGATATAGAAATGTATATGAAAGCAAAAGAATATGTAGATACTGTTGTGGTGCCCTTGGTGCCAATTTCGTTACAAGGAGAAATAAGTACAATCTGTGAGATGGGGGAATTTATCACGATTTTGTCGGCAGAGCTGGAAAGGGAATACAAAGGAAGGATGGTTTTGCTACCAGCGTTTACATATTTAAAAAATGAGGAGACAACAGCATTAATTGAGCGCATCAATTTATGGAATCGTACATTGGTGGATAGTGGTGTTAAACATGTAATCCTCCTTACCTCTGATCCAGATTGGAAGCTGAATGAAAAAGATGTACAAGCTACTTTACTTTGGGTGCCTTCCATTTCTTTTCACGATGTTGACAAAAAGTATATAGAACAAATGTTAAAATCACAACTGAAACCAATTCAAACAATTGTGATGAATCTGTGGATGAAAGAGGAGTAATGTGTAAATCACTTCTGTTTTTCGACAGGATTTTATTGACCAAAGGACAAGTTTGCGCTATCATGATTATGTCCTAGTAATATGTGTGTTTATAAACGATTTGTCCGGATGGACTATCCTTGAATAGAGGGGGGAAAAGAATGAGTAAGGGAAACGTAACTAGACGCCAATTCCTTAGTTACACACTAACAGGTGTAGGTGGATTTATGGCTGCGGGCATGCTAGCACCAATGGTTCGGTTTGCGATTGATCCAGTGTTACAACCACCATCTGAAGGTGAATTTGTGGCCGTTGTCGAAGAATCCAAACTTACATCTGAACCACAGCGTTTTGACTTTAAAGTAAACCAAGTCGACGCATGGTATGAGTCTGAAGTAACCATGTCAGCATGGGTTTACAAGAAGGATGATGGCAGCATTCAAGCGATGTCACCTGTATGTAAACATTTAGGATGTACTGTAACATGGGATGATCCAAAAGCAAAAAATCAATTCTACTGTCCTTGTCATGACGGTTTATATGAGAAGGATGGAACAAATGTACCAGGTACACCACCGCTAGCACCTTTAGATTTATATGATCAAAAAGTAGAAGGCGGAACTTTATATCTAGGTAAAGCTAGACCACGAGCATAGGAGGGGCGTAATAAATGCTTAATAAAATTTATGATTGGGTAGACGAGCGTTTAGATATTACGCCGCTATGGCGTGATATTGCTGACCATGAGGTGCCTGAGCATGTTAACCCGGCACATCACTTCTCTGCATTTGTATACTGCTTCGGCGGTCTTACATTTTTTATAACTGTTATTCAAGTATTATCAGGAATGTTTTTAACAATGTATTATGTTCCAGATATTAAAAATGCTTGGGAATCAGTATACTATTTGCAAAACGAAGTGGCATTTGGCGTGATTGTACGCGGAATGCATCATTGGGGAGCAAGTTTAGTTATCGTTATGATGTTTTTACACGTATTACGTGTATTTTTCCAAGGAGCTTACAAAAAGCCACGTGAATTAAACTGGGTAGTAGGCGTATTAATTTTCTTCATGATGTTAGGTCTTGGTTTTACAGGCTACCTATTACCATGGGATATGAAAGCATTATTTGCAACAAAGGTAGGTTTACAGATTGCTGAGGCTGTTCCTTTAATTGGACCTGCAGCGAAAACATTATTAGCAGGTAGCCCTGAAATTGTTGGTGCACAAACATTAACTCGTTTCTTCGCAATCCATGTATTCTTCCTGCCAGCAGCATTATTTGGCTTAATGGCTGCCCATTTCGTGATGATTCGAAAGCAAGGTATTTCGGGTCCATTGTAAAATACATATGTAACATAAGGGAGGGAAGACGATGCATCGCGGAAAAGGTATGAAATTTGTTGGGGATTCTCGTGTACCTGTAGAGAGAAAACCTAATGTACCGAAAGACTATTCCGAATATCCAGGAAAAACGGAAGCGTTTTGGCCGAATTTCCTTTTAAAAGAATGGTTGATTGGAGCTGTATTTTTAGTTGGCTATCTTTGCCTAACAATTGCACATCCATCACCACTTGAACGTATAGCTGATCCAACGGATACAGGCTATATACCATTACCAGACTGGTATTTCTTGTTCTTATATCAATTACTTAAATACGAGTATGCATCAGGTCCTTGGACAATCGTTGGTGTTATTTTAATTCCTGGTTTAGCATTTGGCGGATTATTAATTGCTCCATGGTTAGATAGAGGCCCAGAGCGTCGTCCGTCAAAACGACCAATTGCAACCGCTATGATGTTACTTGCTTTAGCGGCAACTATTTTCTTAACGTGGGAATCTGTAGTAAACCATGATTGGGAAGCTGCGGCTGAGCAAGGGAAAATCGTTAAAACAGTTGAATTCGACAAAGAAGACCCTGGTTATAAGGCGCTTGAAGCAAGCGGCTGTTTAAACTGTCACGGAACTGATTTGCTTGGTGGACCAGCAGCGCCTGGTTTAACAGAGACTGGTGCAACATTATCAGCAGAAGAAATTGCTGATATCGCTGTAAATGGACGTAATACAATGCCTCCAGGAATGTTCCAAGGTTCTGATGAAGATTTAAAAGCGCTATCTGAATTTATTGCTAACATTGGTAAATAAACTATATACTTCAAAAAGCTGACTTTCAAATGAAGGTCAGCTTTTTATTTAGTTTTTATTTCTGTTAAAATAAAAGGTAATTATATTTGCGGAGTTGAGTAAATGAAACTATTGATTCAGTTTTTAGGATGGCGCTCAATTTTAGCGCTATTACTAGTTATTAATGTGCTTGGTACGATTTGGGGTTACATATGGTACGGAGGACAATTAGCAGATACTCCAGCATATTTTCTACCATTTGTGCCTGATAGCCCCACAGCAAGTTTATTTTTTGTGTTTGTTTTAATTGCTTTCCTATTACGAAAAAATTGGCCTCTTATCGAAGCACTCGCGATTGTAACACTTTTCAAATATGGAATCTGGGCTGTTGTCATGAATTTGTTAGTATTAAAGGTAGAAGGATATTTACCATGGGAAGGCTATATGCTAATAGCTTCTCATGGCGCAATGGCAATCCAAGGGCTATTATATGCCCCGTATTATCGCATGAAAGGATGGCATTTAATTGCTGCCGCCGTTTGGACCTTACATAATGATGTTATTGATTATGTTTTTGGAATGATGCCGAGATACAGTATGCTTAGTGATTTCACGGCGCAAATAGGTTATTTTACTTTTTGGCTAAGCATTACCTCCATCTTTATTACATACTGGTTATGCATAAGAGATAAACACTATAAAACATCATTGTTATAGTGTTCTACTCTTGTCCCTTCTCTCATAAACTCATACAAAGCCTAGGAGGGACAAGGGATGGTTAGAAAGATATTTTTACCTTTTATTTTTGTCTGTTTGTTTATTCCACAACAGATTTATGCTAATAATGAAGCTTGGACTAAACTGGATAAGCTTACTAATCATGCGCTTATGCTTACGAAGCAGGAAAAATATGCTGAGGCAAAAAAAATGCTCGAGCAATTTTCGGCTCAGTTTATAAAAATATATCCGAAGGAAAAGCAAGTGACAATGAACGATTTACGCGTCCTTTCGATAAGTACTGATGAGGCTATTAAAGCACTAACATCGATTTCATTAGATCATGCGGAAAGAGTTCGGAAGGTAACCCGGCTCCACCTTGCTATTGATGCCTTACATTCTGAATATCAACCGTTATGGAAGGAAATGGAAAAGCCAATCATAAAAAGCTTTCAAAATATGAAAGATGCAGCATTAGAGAATGATCGGGAACAGTTCAAGCAGCAGCTTACTGCTTTTACAGATAATATTGACACAATCTATCCTTCTTTAGTCATTGCTCTTGATCCTGATGATATTTCTAGATTAGACTCGCATATCCGCTTTCTAGAAACTTATGCTCGCGTTACTAGCAAGAATAAAGAGGATCATTTAAAGATAATGGAAAAGGATGTGTACAATATATTTGGAAAAACTATCACTGATGAAACAGACCCTTCGTTTATGTGGGTCATGATTACAACAGGGAGTATTATTTTAGGTGCGCTATTCTATGTTGCGATTAAAAAATACAGAGCGGAAAAAATGACAATAATAAATAATTGAGACAGTTAAGTTGTCAATGGTTATCGATTGACTAAAAAATAAGCTTTCCATACAATATAAAGTAACAAATATTTATTTATGGAGGAATGTAAAGGATGTTTTTACTATATTTTGCAATAATCATCCTCATCCCTTTATGGGCACAAATGAAGGTGAAAGGTGCATATCGTAAATATTCGCAAATTCCTGCTTCATCGGGAATGACGGGTGCTCAAGTAGCGAGAACAATTTTGGATAATAATGGCTTATACCATGTAAGAGTTGAAGAAACTCCGGGTGTACTATCTGATCATTATGATCCTCGAGACAAAACAGTACGCCTATCAACAAGCAATTATCACGGAGCCTCTGTTGCAGGTGCAGCTGTTGCGGCCCATGAGGTAGGCCATGCAATTCAAGATGCGCGAGATTACGCGTTTTTAAGGTTCAGACATGCGTTAGTTCCAGTTGCTAACATCGGTTCGAATCTATCGTGGATTTTAATATTGATAGGAATCTTTGCTCACATCAGTGGACTTTTATTGCTAGGGATTGTTTGTATGGCGGCGGCCGTACTTTTCCAAATTGTTACCTTACCAGTAGAATTCAATGCTTCAAGTCGAGCTATGGATGAAATCGTAGCCGCAGGTGTAATCCGCAATGATGAAGAACGAGAAACGCGCAAAGTTTTAAATGCAGCTGCCTTAACATATGTTGCAGCAGCATTAGTAGCTGTGATGGAACTTGTTCGTCTTCTGTTAGTATATACTGGAATGGCTGGAAGTGATGACTAGTCATTATATTAGAAAAGAGGCTGAATTTTCGGCAGCCTCTTTTCTATCTTTCCAAAGGTTTTTTATTTTCATCCAACGTAAATCCTTCCCCAAGTACATCGTGAACATCACTAACAGTTACAAACGCATGGGGATCAACATTATTGATGATACTTTTTAGCTTTACAATTTCATTGCGTCCCACAACACAATAAAGGACATTCCGTTCCTCGCCAGTAAAGCTTCCCATCCCTTTTAAAACTGTAACGCCCCTACCCATATCCTCTAAAATTTGCTTGGCAATTTCGGCGTTTTTTACAGAAATAATTGTTGCTCCTTTGGCAGAATAAGCACCTTCTTGCATAAAATCGATGACTTTAGCACCGACAAAGACGAGAACAAGGGTGTACATTGCTTCGCGATACGATAAATAAAAAATTAAAGATGTAATAATGACGCAAGCATCAAATAAAAACATCGTCTTCCCCATGCTCCAGCCAATATATTTATTCACTAATCTAGCAATAATATCGACACCGCCTGTCGTCCCTCCGTAACGAAAAATAATGCCTAATCCTGTTCCTATGAAAACACCAGCAAAAAGTGCGGCAAGTGTTAAATCGTCATGGAGCGGGATTGAGAAAGGACGATAGCGTTGAAAAACCCATAAAAAGATAGAGACACTAACCGTCCCAATAATCGTATAAACAAAAGTGTTTTTTCCTAAAAACCTCCAACCAATAAAGAACAATGGAATGTTAAGCACAAGGTTCGTGATTGAAGGGTCGATTTTAAATAAAAAATATAAAAGCAAGGTGATGCCCGTAAATCCCCCTTCAGCTAAATTATTTTCCATATTAAAATGGACAATGCCAAAGGAAAGGATTGCCGCCCCTAACAAAATAAAAAGAATATTTGGTAGCCTTATCGTTAATTTCATCTCAAAGCCTCCTCGCTTGAAAAACAATATCATTATAGATTAGTTTGGAAGAAATGTTAAGAATTACTCTAAAGTTTGTCAAAATGCTTAATTTTGGCTAACATAAAAAAGTAGCTAAGTCAAAACGAGGTGAGAAGTATTTGAAGCAAAAAACAATGGAAGAAATGCAAAAGGAAGTCAATCAATACATAAGCCAATTTAAAGAAGGCTATTTTAGTCCGTTGGCGATGTTGGCACGGATGACGGAAGAATTAGGGGAGCTTGCCCGAGAAATAAATCATTATTATGGCGAAAAACCGAAAAAAACAGATGAAGAAGAGAAAACAGTTGAACAAGAACTTGGCGACCTACTATTTGTGCTAATTTGTTTTGCCAACTCGTTAGAGATTAGTTTAGAGGAATCGTTTGATTTAGTGATGAATAAATTTAATACACGTGATAAAGATCGCTGGACGAGGAAGGAATAGGAGGATAAATAATGGGAAAAATTAAAATTATTTTGGCAGGGCCACGTGGGAAGATGGGTACAGAGGCTTTAAAGTTAATCAAAGAAACAGAACATTTTGAACTAGTAGCGGCGATAGATCGAAAAAATGGTGGGAAGCTTATTTCTAGCATTGAAGGTTTACCAGCAATGGATGCTCCTATTTATGAAGATGCTGAACAATGTTTTAAAGAAAGAACAGCTGATGTTCTTCTTGATTTAACAACACCGGAAATCGGCAGAAAGCATACAGAAGCTGCTCTGAAATATGCAATCCGCCCAGTTGTTGGTACAACCGGATTTAATGAACAGGAATTAAAGGACTTGGCAAAAACAGCAGAAGAAAAAGGGATCGGCGTGATCATTGCGCCAAATTTCGCAATTGGTGCGGTATTAATGATGAAATTTGCACAAATGGCCGCAAAGTATTTTCCAGATGTTGAAATTATTGAACAGCATCATGACCAAAAGCTTGACGCTCCTTCAGGGACTGCGATTAAAACAGCTGAACTAATTTCTCGCGTTCGCACAGAAAAGCAGCAAGGACATCCAAATGAAAAAGAGACAATTCAAGGTGCTCGTGGTGCTAATTTCAATGGCATGCGCATTCATAGTGTCCGCCTTCCTGGTTTAGTTGCCCATCAAGAGGTTTTATTCGGAGGAAATGGTCAACTATTAACAATTCGCCACGATTCATTGCATCGTTCTTCTTTTATGTCTGGTGTGAAATTAGCGATTGACACAGTCATGAAAATTGATATTTTAGTATATGGTCTTGAAAATATTATTGAGTAACACTTGTAAAAGAGGTTTGTGATGAAATTAAAAATTGGTATTACATGTTATCCATCGGTTGGCGGGTCAGGTGTCGTTGCTACAGAGCTTGGAATGCTGTTAGCGGAAAAGGGGCATGAGATACATTTTATTACATCAAGTGTTCCTTTTCGTTTAAATAAATGGTATCCCAATTTATATTTTCATGAAGTCGATGTGAATCAATATTCTGTTTTTAAGTACCCACCTTATGATCTGTCATTAGCAAGTAAAATGGCAGAGGTCGCAAGGCGGGAGGATTTAGATTTGCTGCATGTTCATTATGCAATTCCCCATGCGATTAGCGCTTATTTGGCAAAACAAATGATTGGTGGAGAAAAACTGAAAATCATTACTACCTTACATGGGACAGATATCACGGTTTTAGGGCATGATCCATCATTGCAAGAGCTCATTCGTTTCGGAATTGAACAGTCAGACATTGTCACCGCCGTATCGAAAAATCTTGTTGAGGAAACATACCGGTTAGTGGAAACGAATAAAGAAATCGAAACGGTTTATAATTTCGTCGATGAGCGCGTTTATTATCGTCGTGAACGCTCATATTTAAAACATCAATTTGGGATTAATGCCGATGAAAAAGTGATAATCCATATTTCTAATTTTAGACATGTAAAACGAGTTCCTGATGTGATTGAGGCATTTGCGCGCATTGAAAAAGTAATCAAAGCAAAGCTTTTGTTAGTTGGCGATGGGCCCGAGTCTACTGTTGTTTCTAGAATGGTAAGGGAAAAAGGATTACAAGAGCGTGTCCTTTTTCTTGGCAAGCAGGAAAATATAGAAGAGGTTTTATCAATTAGTGACTTAATGCTGCTCCTTTCGGAAAAAGAAAGCTTTGGACTCACGCTTTTAGAAGCGATGGCATGCCAAGTCCCATGCATCGGCACGAATATCGGTGGAATTCCGGAGGTTATAGAAGATGGTGCAACCGGTTATATTTGTGAATTAGGAGATGTAGCGGCCGTTGCCGAAAAAGCAATCATGCTCTTAACGAATGAAGAGTTATATAAGAAAATAAGTCATCAAGCTTTTATACGAACGAAGGAAATTTTCCATTCACGTAAAATTGTTGAACAATATGAACAACTATATTATAAAATGGTATGCTTGACTGAAAAGAAAAGCGAGGAACATTTATGGAAGGACCGTTTATAAAAGCAAAAGCAATCATTGAAAAATTGAATGAGGCTGGATATGAAGCATACTTTGTCGGCGGTTCTGTCCGTGACTTTTTGTTAAATCGTCCTATTGACGATGTCGATATTGCTACATCAGCTCTACCGGAAGAGGTTGAAGCGTTATTTCCTAAAACAATACCGGTTGGACTCAAGCATGGCACTGTTGTCGTAATCCATGAAGATGAATGCTATGAAGTGACAACATTCCGAGTCGATGGAGACTATCAAGATTTCAGACGACCTTCGAAGGTTGAATTTGTTTCTTCGCTTGAAGCCGATTTGCGGCGGCGCGATTTTACGATCAATGCCATCGCTATGAACTATCAAGGCAGCATTATTGATCCTTTAAGAGGGGAAAAAGATTTACATAATAAATATATTCAAACGGTTGGCGATGCAGATGAAAGATTATTGGAAGACCCGCTAAGAATGATGCGGGCCTGCCGCTTCGTAAGCCAATTGAATTTTGAACTAAGTGAAGATACAAAAAAGTCTATCAAAAAAAATGCAAGCTACTTATCAAAAATATCAGTGGAACGAATTTTAATAGAATTTGAAAAACTGTTAACAGGAAAAGCGATAAAAAAAGCTGTAAAGCTTATCATTGAGCTTGGGCTTTATCAATATTTGCCACAGCTATCAAATAAAGAAAAGGAACTTCATCTTTTTGCTGAGGTTTGTTCGAATAAAGTACTTAATCTTGACGAAATGTGGACATTATTACTAGTAATATTAAAAGTGGAAAACATTGACGGCTTTTTTAAACAATGGAAAAATTCAAATGAACGAATGAAAGCGTGCCAGCGCTTATTAAATGCACATGAACAATTGCAAAAAAGCGCCGCGCTTTCTGCCTACGACGTCTATACATATAGTTTTGAAGTTTTAAAATCGAGCATCAAGCTTTATTGTATAGTAGAAAACAAACAATCTGAAATGATGTTGTCAGAATTACAGGAAATCTATGATAAGCTTCCAATTTTATCAAGAAAACAGTTAGCAATTACAGGCAATGATTTGATGACCATTTTTAATAAACGTGGTGGCCCGTGGCTCTCGAAAACGATTGAAATGGTTGAAAGAGCTGTCGTAAATGGAACAGTAGTAAACAATAAGGCTGATATAAAGGAGTGGCTTCTTACATGCAATCCCCAATTAGAAAACAATTATTAACATTATTTGCAGAGCATGATGGAGAATTTTTATCGGGACAAATGATTAGTGAGAAGCTTGGTTGTTCAAGAACGGCTGTTTGGAAACATATTGAGGATTTGCGCAAAGATGGTTTTGAGTTAGAAGCTGTACAGCGAAAAGGCTATCGAATAATCAAAACGCCAGATAAAATAAGCGGCAATGAAATTCAGCTTGGTTTACAAACGAAATTCATTGGTCGAGAAGTGCACTATAAAGAATCCGTTACCTCGACCCAAAAGATTGCCCACAAGCTTGCCTATGAAGGCGTGCCTGAAGGGACGATTGTTGTAGCCGAAGAACAGATTACAGGCCGAGGTCGATTGGACCGCTCGTGGTTTTCACCGAAATATGCCGGTATTTGGGTTAGCGTCATTTTAAGGCCGACGATTCCTCCACAACAAGCACCACAGCTTACTCTTTTAGCGGCAGTAGGGGTGGTAAGAGGGATTGAAGCTGCTACTGGGCTACAATGTGGAATAAAATGGCCTAATGATATATTAATTAATGGCAAAAAGGTCGTCGGAATATTAACTGAACTACAGGCTGAAACAGATCGAATTAATGCGGTCATTATCGGGATTGGTATTAATGTCAACCAAGAACCTCAGCATTATCCAGAAGATTTAAAAGACAAAGCCACCTCTCTTGCGATTGAATCTGGGAAAAAATTAAATCGTGCTGAGATTTTGCAAGCTATCGTAAAGGAAATAGAAGACTTGTATTGCGATTACATAGAGCATGGCTTTCAAGTTGTACAACTATTATGGGAAAGCTATGCTGTTAGTATTGGAAAACAAATAATTGCTAGAACATTAACAGAGACAATTGTTGGCAAAGCTTTAGGTATTACTAGTGACGGTGTATTATTATTAGAAGATGCTAATAAACAGATTCATCATATTTATTCAGCTGATATTGAAATTAATTAAATATTCAAACTAATAAAATTTTCTCTCCCATTTTGGCTGAATGTCTGATATACTACAAACGTTGGGTAGTATCCATGAAGGAACTGCACCACAAATGTTTTATTAGCATAATTACTAAAGTGAATACTGCCTTGATCCGATTTGCGGACTAGGACAGGGGATGAATAAACCAACATAGTTCTAACCTGTCTTTCCGTTTGGAAAGATTTTTTAATTAGGTTGAAAGCTTGGTTGTCATTCCCTCTATCTTAATTTATTGGAGGGAAAATATGAAAACTACAACAGATTTTCAAAAAATGAAGGCCAATGATGAGCCGATTGTGATGTTAACAGCGTATGATTATCCGTCAGCAAGGCTTGCCGAAGAAGCTCAAGTTGATATGATATTAGTCGGTGATTCACTAGGGATGGTGGTCCTCGGCTATGATTCAACAATCCCAGTTACTGTCGATGATATGGTTCATCATACAAAAGCGGTTTGTCGTGGTGCAAAAGATACGTTTATCGTAACTGATATGCCTTTTATGAGTTACCATTCATCGCTTGAAGATACAATGAATAACGCGAGAAGACTAATGCAAGATGGTGGAGCACATGCCTTGAAGGTAGAAGGAGCAGGAGATGTTTGCTTTACTATTTCCCAGTTAACCGCTGCAGGGGTGCCGGTCGTTGCCCACCTTGGATTGACGCCGCAATCTGTTGGTGTATTAGGTGGATATAAAGTACAAGGCAAGGATAGCGAGACGGCTAAAAAGCTGTTGGAAGATGCCAAAGCTGTTGAAAAAGCAGGGGCAATGATGCTTGTCTTAGAATGTGTTCCAAAACAACTCGCTGAAATCATTACCTCTCAAGCTTCAATACCAACAATTGGGATTGGTGCTGGCAATAAAACAGATGGACAAGTCCTTGTGTACCATGATGTCATTCAAAATGGTTTTGGTCATGTCCCTAAATTTGTTAAACACTTCGCAAATGTGAATGATTCTATTCAAAAAGCGATTAGCCAATATAGAAATGAAGTAAAAACACGTGAATTTCCAAATGAAAACCAATCGTTTACGATGAAAGAAGAACAGCTTACGTCTTTATACGGAGGAAAATGAGAATGCAAATTATTAGTTCGATTAAACAAATGCAAGCGTTAATGAAACAACTCCGACGAGAAGGAAAGACGATTGGTTATGTGCCAACGATGGGCTATCTCCATGAAGGTCATTTGACATTAATGAACGAAGCAAAAAGGAAAAATGATAAAGTAATCATCAGCATTTTTGTAAATCCATTACAATTTGGACCTAATGAAGATTTTGATGCCTATCCGCGCAATATTGAGCGCGATGAAGCATTAGCAAAAGAAGCTGGGGTAGACGTTATTTTTTATCCTGATGTGAAAGAAATGTATCCTACAGAACTTTCAACTTCGATACATGTAAAAAAGAGAGTCAATGTTCTGTGCGGAAAATCAAGAGAAGGCCATTTCGATGGTGTGGCGACTGTTTTAATGAAGCTATTTAATATTGTTATGCCAGACCGCGCTTATTTCGGAATGAAGGACGCCCAACAAGTGGCAGTTGTTGACGGATTAATCAACGATTATAATATTCCTGTTGAGCTTATTCCAGTTCCGACTGTACGAGAGGAAGATGGACTGGCTAAAAGCTCACGCAATGTCTATTTAAATGACGAAGAGCGAAAAGAAGCGCCAGTACTTTATGAGAGTTTACAAAAAGCTGTACAAAAAATTCATGATGGCGATAAAAATATAGAAGAAATCAAAGCTTTTGTAAGAAACGAAATCGATGAAAAAACTTCCGGCGCTATAGATTATGTCGAAGTTTTATCTTATCCAGAGCTAGAGGAGATTAACGAAGCTAATGGTGAGATGATTATTGCGCTTGCTGTGAAATTTAGTAAAGCACGCTTAATAGATAATGTTACATTTACAATCTAGGGGGGGAAAAACTTTGTTTAGAACTTTAATGAATGCAAAAATCCATCGTGCACGGGTGACAGAAGCGAATTTAAACTATGTTGGAAGTGTGACGATTGATGAAGATCTTTTAGATACGGTTGGGATTTGTGCAAATGAAAAGGTTGCCATCGTGAATAACAACAATGGCGCAAGACTTGAAACATATGTCATCCCAGGGCCCCGCGGCAGTGGTGTCATTTGTTTAAATGGCGCTGCCGCCCGCCTTGTCCAACCTGATGATATCGTTATTATCATTTCTTACGTATTAGTACCAGAAGATAAAATTGCTGACCATAAACCAAAGGTTGCGATTATGGATGAGAAAGATAATTCAATTAAACAATTGCTGCATGCAGAACCTGCGTCAACTATATTATAATAGAATAGTTACAAATGATGGCTTTCGCGTTATTTGGCGAAAGCCTTTTTGAGGTGTTTACAATGAATCATCGTTTCATCGTTGTTGATATCGAGACGACTGGCAATAAAGTTGGGACCGATAAAATCATTCAAATCGGCGCCATTCTCATTGAGGATGGTGAGATTATTGAACGATTTTCAAGCTTTGTTAATCCAAATATGAAGTTATCTCCCTTTATTAAACAATTTACAGGAATAGAAGATGAAAGTCTTAAAAAGGCCCCTAGTTTTTCATTAATAGCTCCGATGTTAATCGAAATGCTAGAAGGCTCTTATTTCGTTGCCCATAATGTTCCGTTTGATCTTTCATTTTTGAAAGCTGAGCTGGAAAGCAGCGGCTATATCTTTAAAGATTGTCAAGCGATTGATACAGTCGAGCTTTCAAGATTGTTGTTTCCATCTTTGAATGGTTATAAGCTAAGCCAATTAGCCCATGCATTTGCAATCGACCATGATCAACCTCATCGTGCTGATAGTGATGCAGAAGCAACGGCTCATTTATTATTAAATTTATTAACAAAACTAAATAGTCTACCGCTCATTATCTTAAAAAAACTGCAATCTTTAGCATCACATTTACAAAGTAATCTTGGCGAATTACTAAAAGAAATGATAAAAGAAAAAAAACGGTTATTACAACTTGATGAGGAGCGCTTTGATTTATATAATGGTATCGCTTTGAAACCGTGCAAAAGAAAAAGCAATCTAACTTATGACGAAGTGAATTTTCTGCCTCTTGATCCTGCTTCCATCATTGCCAAGCTGCAAAACGAGGATGTAAAGTTTGAAGTGCGCGAAGGCCAATTGGAAATGATGGAAACAATTAAAGACGCATTTAATAACCGTGTGCATGGCCTAATTGAAGCTGCTACTGGAACTGGAAAAACGCTTGGATATCTTATACCAGCAATCCTTTATGCGAAAAAAACGGGTAAAAGAGTAGTTATTAGTACGTACACAACACATCTTCAAGAGCAGATTATGAACAAGGAAATAAAAATGCTTAAAAAAGTGCTTCCTTTTACGTTTGAAACGACTGTTTTAAAAGGGAGAAATCATTATCTTTGTCTGCAAAAGTTTGTAAAGTCTTTGGAAAATATCGGCATAGATACGTATGATATTGTATTTACGAAAGCGCAAATTCTTGTCTGGCTAACAGAAACAACGACAGGTGATGTGGATGAGCTTAACTTGACACCCGGAGGTAAAATTTTTTGGAATAAAATCAGCTGCGGTTTAAATGGCTGTAGCAACAAAGAATGTCCATCATATTCAAGATGTTTTTATTTACAAAAACGAAAAGAAGCAGAAAGCACTGATCTTATTATTACGAACCATGCACTCCTTCTTCTTGATATAAAAAGCGATTTTTCATTATTACCAAACTATGATGAGTTGATTGTTGATGAAGCCCATCATCTTGAAAATGTGGCTAGTGAACATTTTGGGATTACATTAGATTATTTTTCGATTCAAACACGGCTGAACCAAATTGGTTTCATTGATGGAACTGACTTTTTAAATGAGCTTGCTCCAACGATTGGGATTATTGAGCAATATTATATGGAAACAAAAAATAGCATTGATGAGCTTTTCAGATGTTTAAGAACTTATGTTTTATCAAAAAAAATGAATTGTAAAAATGAAATCGGCCGCATAACATACCGCTTTCATGCAACAAAGGAAGATGGCCCATTATGGAAAGAAGTAAAAAATAATGCATTTATCGCCATCGAAAAACTTCAGGATTTAAAGGATAGCTTTACGTCGATTATCGAACAATTACATGCAAGAGAAGAAAGTGGAATCATAACAGATGGCCATTCACTTCTACGGTTTTTAGAGGAAACTGCTAACAGTATATGTAAACTATTTTTTGAGCATGATGGCAATAAAGTAACATGGATAGAAATTGAAGCAAAAGGAGCACAAAACTCAGCCTTTTTATTTTGTCAACCGCTTGATGTAGATGTCATGCTCGCTGACGGTTTATTTGCTAAAAAACAAAGCGTCATTCTTACGTCTGCTACACTTGCTATCAAAGAATCATTTGAGTATACGAAAACATGCTTAGGTCTATTAGATTTTGAAGTAGTAACAAAAAAAATATCCTCACCTTTTTCATATAAAGATCAAGTGCAATTAATGATTCCAACAGATGTACCAGAAATTAAGGATGTTGAACAGCATGTTTTTATTGAGGAAATTGCCGATAAAATTATTCAAATTGCTAGGGTGACACAAGGGAGAATGCTCGTTTTATTTACCGCGTATGATATGTTGGAAAAGACATATTCGAGCGTAAAAGCAGCTTCAGAGCTTGATGGATTCGTGCTTATCGGGCAAGGAATATCGAGCGGCAGCCGGAGGAAACTTACGAAAAATTTTAAACAATACGATAAAGCTATTCTTTTTGGGACAAGCAGTTTTTGGGAAGGCATCGATATTCCGGGGGAGGAATTAAGCTGTATAGTGATTGTGAGATTGCCGTTTTCACCACCAGATCAAGCGGTGATGGCAGCGAAAGCGGAAGCGATGAAACATGTGGGCAAAAATGCTTTCATGGAATTATTTTTGCCTCAGGCTATATTAAGGTTTAAGCAAGGCTTTGGCCGTCTTATCCGCGCGAAAAATGACCGCGGCGTCGTCGTGATCCTTGACCGACGCATCACAACAAAAAGCTATGGGAAAAAATTCATTCAAGCATTGCCCCCTCTTGAAATCCATGAAGAGGAAACAAGCAAGTTAATAAAAAGGCTATCTGAGTGGTTGTAATGAAAAAAAGGGGCGTATAGCCCCGATTATGGTGTCGGATGGAGATTGTTTAATAAGTAAAACAAAATTTCATGCCTTTTTGTTATAATGAGAAAAGAGACGATGTGAAGATTTATTTCTTAATACTAATTTACACGCAAATTGTTTCCTATATGCATTACAATATTTGGGGAGAAGATTATATGGAAATCGAACTTAGAGGTTTACTATGAAAAAATGGTTGTATATAATACCTTTAATACTTATTATCATTATTTGGCAGGCTTCACAAATCTATCTAGGGAGTATGAGTTACCAAAAAAAAGAGGAAAATAAGGCGATTGCTTTTGCAAAGGAAAATGTGAAAGAACTTTCGTCCATAACAGATGCCAAGTATTATCATGGTAGACTAGCTTACACAATTCTCTATGGTACGAATGAAAAAGATGAGGAACTCATCATTTGGGTACCTAATTCGAAAAAGGGTAGGCTCATTGTAAAAAAAGCAAGTGAAGGGTGGTCAAAGGAAAAAGTAAAAAAATATATTATTGCTAATCAAAATCCATTAAAATTAATTGATATAAGACTTGGTGCTGAAGTAATAAAGGATAATCGAACAAACAAAACGGAAACAACGCCGCTATGGGAAATTACTTATATTGACCAAGAAAAGCGTTATACATATTATTTTATGAAATTTACAGACGGTTCATTTGTGAAAAGGTACAGTCTGAAAAAAGACCGCTTTGAGGAGGAAAATTAACAATGGAATTAGCAAATCGAGTATCATCATTAACACCATCCACTACACTTGAAATTACAGCAAAGGCTAAAGCGTTAAAAGATGCCGGTTATGATGTGATCGGACTCGGTGCAGGTGAGCCTGATTTTAATACACCACAACATATTATTGATGCTGCTGTAAAAGCAATGAATGAAGGACTTACAAAATATACACCATCAGGTGGCTTAGCCGCGCTAAAGGATGCTATTATTGATAAATTTAAACAAGATCAAGGACTTACATTTACCCAAAACGAAATCATTGTTTGTGTCGGAGCAAAGCATGCCTTATATACATTATTCCAAGTCATCATTAATCCTGGAGATGAAGTGATTATCCCAACACCTTATTGGGTTAGCTATCCAGAGTTTGTGAAATTAGCTGAAGGTACACCTGTATTTGTTGAAGGAAAAGAAGCGAATAATTTCAAAATTACGCCAGAGCAACTAAAAGCAGCGATAACACCGAAAACAAAAGCACTAGTGATTAACTCTCCAAGTAACCCAACTGGGATGCTTTATACAGCCGAAGAGTTAAAAGCATTAGGAGAAGTATGTCTTGAAAACGATATTCTCATTATTTCTGACGAAATTTATGAGAAGTTAATCTATGGTGATAATAAACATGTTTCCGTTGCCGAACTTTCACCAGAGCTAAAAAATCAAACGATAATAATCAATGGTGTGTCAAAATCACATTCAATGACTGGGTGGCGAATTGGCTATGCGGCCGGTGACAGCAAGATTATTAAAGCGATGACAAATTTAGCTAGCCATAGTACATCAAATCCAACATCAATTGCTCAATATGCGACAATTGCTGCTTACACTGGTTCACAAGAGCCAGTTGCTGTGATGAAGCAAGCCTTTGAAGAACGTTTAAATAAAACGTATGAGAAATTAATTGAAATTCCTGGGTTTACATGTATCAAGCCGCAAGGTGCCTTCTATTTATTCCCGAATGCAAAGAAGGCTGCTGAAATGACAGGCTATGAAGATGTTGATGCATGGGTTAAAGCATTATTAGAAGAAGAAAAGGTGGCATTAGTGCCTGGTTCTGGCTTTGGTGCTCCAGAAAATGTTCGTTTATCTTATGCAACATCATTGGATTTACTTGAGGGGGCTATCGCCAGAATAAAACGCTTTATGGAAAATAAACTAAAATAAGATTAAAGTAAGGCGGTGTAAAATTACTCCGCCTCTTTTTCAATGTACGAACTTTCGGAATAGTAGGAGGTATGGAAAGTGAAAACAACGATTTCCAAAGTAAGCGATTACGTTGGCCAAGATGTTACGATTGGTGCTTGGTTAGCGAATAAGCGTTCAAGTGGTAAAATCGCCTTTTTACAACTAAGGGATGGAACTGGCTTCATACAGGGTGTTGTCGTTAAAGAGGAAGATGAGGAAGTTGTATTTCAGAAAGTGAAAGCAATTACCCAAGAAACCTCCATATGGGTAACAGGAACCGTTCTTGAAGATGAACGTTCCCCGTTCGGCTATGAATTGGCAGTTAAAAATATTGAAGTGATTCATGAGTCAGTTGACTATCCGATTACACCGAAGGAGCATGGTGTTGAATTTTTAATGGACCATCGCCATCTTTGGCTGCGCTCAAAGCGGCAACATGCGATTATGAAGATTCGAAATGAAATCATTCGCGCTACTTATGAATTTTTCAATGAAAATGGCTTTGTCAAAGTAGATCCGCCAATATTAACCGGTACTTCAGCAGAAGGCGGGAGCGAATTGTTCCATACAAAATATTTTGATGAAGATGCCTATCTTTCACAGAGCGGCCAGCTTTATATGGAAGCGGCGGCAATGGCTCTAGGAAAGGTATTTTCCTTTGGGCCAACCTTTCGGGCTGAAAAATCAAAAACGAAAAGACATTTGATTGAATTCTGGATGATTGAACCTGAAATGGCTTTTGTAGATCATGATGAAAATCTTGAAATTCAAGAGCAATATGTCAGCTTTATTGTTCAATCTGTGTTAAAAAATTGTGGATTAGAGCTGAATGCGCTCGGCCGTGACCTTTCAAAGCTAGAAAATGTTAAAGCGCCATTTCCGCGAATTACGTATGATGCAGCCATCGAATTGTTAAAGAAAAAAGGTTTTAACGATATTGAATGGGGTGAAGACTTCGGTGCCCCTCATGAAGTTGCCATTGCCGAGGAATTTGATAAACCAGTATTTATTACTCATTATCCTGCGAAAATTAAAGCTTTCTATATGAAGCCTGATCCTCATCGTCCTGATGTCGTCCTATGTGCAGATTTAATTGCGCCTGAAGGTTATGGAGAAATTATCGGTGGCTCACAGCGCATTGATGATTTACAATTGATGAAAGAGCGATATGAGGAGCATCATCTTACCGGCGGAGCATACGAATGGTACCTCGATTTGCGTAAATACGGTTCTGTACCCCATTCCGGCTTTGGGCTCGGCCTTGAACGGACTGTTGCGTGGATTACTGGGGCGGAGCATGTTCGTGAAACAATCCCATTCCCGCGCCTATTAAATCGTTTATACCCGTAATACAGGAAAAGCTGACCAACTGCGGTCAGCTTTTTAAAATTAAACATTTAAGAAAATAGACATGTTATAATAGTTGTTGAGGTGTTAACCAAATGAAAAAAGACAAAATGATTGATTGGTTGGCTGAGGGGAATATTGCAATACCTAAACTGCTTTTACGACATTATAAAGCAATCGGCTTAAATGAGGAAGAGTTTATGTTGCTTTTACATGTCTATTCAGCGCTTGAAAGCGGCAATTCCTTTCCTACGCCAGTAGAGCTTTCAACAGGGATGAGCTGTTCCTACGAGCGCTGTATGGAAATTTTAAAATTTTTAATCCAACGCGGCTTTTTACAAATTGAAGGAAAGAATGAAAATGGAGTAATGGCCGAAGTTTATACAATACGTCCGCTTTGGGAGAAGCTTTTTGTTTTTTTAATGGGACAGGAAAAAAGCGAAGATAAGTGGGAGAATGAAAAAGCTGAAATTAATGTATATACTTTATTTGAACAAGAATTTGGACGTCCGTTGTCGCCGATGGAATGTGAAAGATTGACGATGTGGTTAGATATAGATCACCATAGCCCGCAAATCATTAAAGCTGCTTTACGCGAAGCAGTGATGAGTGGAAAGGTAAATTTTCACTATATTGATCGAATTCTTTTCGAATGGCAAAAGAAAGGCATTGAAACGATAGAACAAGCTAGGGATGAAGGAATGAGGTTTAGATCGCACCAAAGAGCAAAAACATACGCTGTTAAGCAGGAGTCGGCAACAACCTCTATTCCTATTTATAATTGGTTAGAATCGTAGTAGCAGCGAGGAGGTGGGGTTGGTATGCTAAATAAAATGCAAATAGAGCGAGTGTTGGACACAATGGGAGAAATGTTTCCACATGCCCACTGTGAATTAATTCATTCGAATCCTTTTGAACTAGTGATTGCTGTTTCTTTATCTGCTCAATGTACAGATGTCCTTGTGAATAAAGTGACGAAAACACTATTTGAAAAATATAAAAAACCAGAGGATTATTTAGCTGTTTCTTTGGAGGAATTGCAAAATGATATCCGCTCGATTGGTTTATATCGAAATAAAGCGAAAAATATTCGCAATTTGTCTGCCATTTTACTTGAACAATACGGTGCGGAAGTACCAAAGACGCGGGAAGAATTGATGAAATTGCCGGGGGTTGGCCGCAAGACGGCCAACGTTGTTATGTCAGTAGCGTTTGATGTTCCAGCCATTGCTGTTGATACACATGTAGAAAGAGTTTCGAAACGTCTTGGTATATGCAGGTGGAAGGATACTGTTTTAGAGGTTGAAGAAACACTTATGAAAAAGATTCCGAAAGAAAAATGGGGAGAAACACACCACCGGCTTATTTTCTTCGGGCGCTATCATTGCAAAGCGCAAAGGCCACAATGTGATAGTTGTCCATTATTGGACCTATGCCGTGAAGGTCAAAAACGGATGAAAAGGAGTAGCTAAGATGTCCTCTGAACTAATCGAGCAAATAGAACATCGTTTTAAGCTTTGGGACAGTGAAAGGACAAAGCTTGCCCATCTTTTCAGAAATAGAAATAAGCAAGCTGCATTCTCTCCAATGAATAAGCAAATAGTTAATTTTCTTGATTTACTAAATATCATTAATGACATGAAATTTGTAAACGGTGGCGACATCTTGGAGAATATGGAAAAGTTGGATGTAAAACCAATCAATTGTAAGGAACGATTATCATTTTTAATGGAAAGTCCTAGCCACTACCATTCCTTTATACAATTATCCGAGTTGTTTACAGAGCTTGAAAAACAATATAGGAAAAAAGTGGCTAGTACAAGATAATAGTACAGAAAAGGCACGCAATTTGCCATTACGGCGAAATAGCGTGCCTTTTTAATGTTCCTTCAATCATTGATTAAAATCGTTAAGGACTTCATCTCCATGATTATCCTCAACATTTCCATTGTTATCAAAATCAGGATTTCTAGTAGGATTTCTATTCCTATCCTCTCGCTGGTTGCTTTCGTTCCCCGGTAATCCTGGTCCCCTAGGTTCAGTAGGTTGTTCTGGATTCATAGGGTTTTCTGGCACAATTGAATCAAACAGCTTTGTTTCAATACTTACTTGAATGGCATCGCTTTTGCTCTCTGGATTTTGATCATCAATGGCAATAATTTCAAAGCGATACGTTGTGTCTGGATATGGGTCACTAATCGTTACGGACATTTCTTTTCCAGACCAATATGGGATATAATCACTTTGATTCATCGCTGCGTTAACGACAAAGGAAACACGTTCAAGTAAATTTTCATCGTACTGCCATTTCAGTACAATTTTATTTTCATCACGATTAAATGTAGTTTCAACATTTTGTACTGATGGTATTTTATCAAACTGGTCAGATACCTCTGTTGGTTCAGTACCTTTAACAAAATATTCATATACGATTTGACTGTCAGGTGTCAAAACACTTGGCATTTTTGGTGGATTGGAACCCTTAACAACAGGTACTCTAACAACACTGTTTGGTGTAACAAAATCGCTTTGTGTTTTCCCTTTAGTTACTCCACTCATCACTACTTTGAAAAGTTGTTTAGCAATGCCTGATGAGCTGCTTGAAATATAATTATTTTTACCATGTTCATTATACCCAGTCCAAACAGAAATTGTGTAGTCAGGGGAATAACCAGTAAACCACACATCTGGCATACCACCTTTAGGAATGCCGTATTTCGCCCTCGTTTTATCATCAAAGTTTGTAGAGCCTGTTTTACCAGCGATATGAACACCAGGAACATTCGCAGAACGACCTGTTCCAGATTGAACAACAGTTTTAAGCATATCGGTAATCATAAATGCTGTATAGTCTTTCATAGCCGCAACTGGTTCAGGCTTCATGTTGATTTCTCGTCCATCTGGGAAAACAACCTTTCTTATTGTATGTGGCTTTGTATAAATTCCATTATTCCCGAAGGCACTATAAGCTCCCGCTTGGTCTAATGGTGACATCCCATTAAAGCCGCCAATACTATAGGATTCGTGAATTGTATCTTCTACTTTAACACCTAGTTTTACTGCAAAGGCACGGGATTTTGCTGGGCCAACCTCTTGGAACGTTTTTAGAGCAGGAATGTTTCTGGAATCCGCTAAGGCCTCCCGTATGGACATTTGTCCTTTGTACCGACCATCCCAGTTTTTAACTGCTGGTCCCTTTGTATAACTATGTGGTTCATCAACAATTTGATGGTATGTTGACCATTGGAAATTTTCGATTGCTGGACCATAATCAAAAATCGGCTTTGCTGTTGAACCAGGCTGCCTTTTTATATCGGTTCCATAGTAAGAGGTGCTTTGATGTCTGCCGCCACCGATAGCCAGTATTTCACCATTTTTTGTATCAAGGACAACAAGCCCTGCTTGAAAACGATCATCTGGATACTTAATATAATCATTTGTATTTAACGCTTTTTCCACTAACTTCTGCGCTTCTACATCAATTGTTGTATAAACACTAACACCGCTTGATAAAACATCGAGATCTTCTATTTGTTCTAATTCCTCCAAAACTTGGTCAACGAAGGCGTCATAGGGATTCGATTTTTCCTCTTTTTTAACAATATAATCAACAACATGTGTAGCTTTCGCCTCTTCAGCTTGTTGACGGGTTATTTTACCGTGTTTTTCCATCAAAGAAAGAACGGTATTTCGTCTTTGCTCAGCTAAATCTGGGTATTTATAAGGGTCATATCCTGCTGGTCTTTGCGGCAGACCTGCTAATAACGCTGCCTCAGGTAATGTAAGATCTTTTAGGTCTTTTCCGAAATACGTTTCAGAGGCCTTGGCAACGCCATAAGAGCGATTTCCATAATTAATTTTATTTAAATACATTGTTAAGATTTGCTGTTTTGAAAATTGTGCATCTAGTTGTATCGCCAACCATTGCTCTTGTACTTTTCGCTTCATTGTTTTTTCAGATGATAAGTAGGATAACTTGACAACCTGTTGGGTAATTGTACTTGCGCCTTGGGAGCCAAAGCCATTTGTTACGTTTGCGAGAATGGCCCCGCCAATTCGCTGCAAATCTATCCCAAAATGGTCGTAAAAACGAACGTCTTCTGTTGCAAGAACTGCATCCTCTAAGATTTGTGGAATTTGATTATGGGTTATGTTCGTTCGTTTTTCATTCCCTAGTTCTGCTATTAAATCTATGTTGCGATCATAAATTCTCGTTGATTGCGGGCTTTCTAATGCTGCTACATCAAGTTTTGGAGCATCCATAATAAAGGCAAATGCCGTAATTCCAACAGCAAGCACACCGAGAAACCCGAATAAAATTATAAATGCAATCATTCGTTTTACTATTTTACGAGCAGTTGATTTCTTTTTAACATTTTTTTCTTGTTTTTTCTCTTGCCTTTTTTCTTGCAATGCTCGTTTTTCTTGTCTCGTACGATAGTTATCAGACATCGACAGGACCGCCTTTCAAACTTCCTTTTAAAAAGAATTTGTTAAAAAATAAAGCTGATCAATGATTTTGAGATAATCAATTCTAGGATTTAGACTAATCGGAACCGGAAAGCCAACATCTTCGATATATTTTTTAGGGATTGATTTTCTGCCTCCTTTTAAATGTTCGTCCCAATAAGAAAATAAATGTCTAGCTTCTAAATAAAACATTTCATCTGTATGCGAAAATCTGAGCAAAACAAAGCAAATTCCGTTTTGAGCATGTACAGCCTTCATATGATTAATTTGATGCATATGGAAATTTTGCAAAGGGAATGATGTTTTATTTTGCGTTTCCTTTGCTTCGAAGTCAATATATTTCCCTCGATAAACACCATTATAATCTGTAGTTGATTGTTGTTTAAAATATGCCTCTTTAATGACGGCTGCACTTCTTTTTGGATAATCGACTGTTACAATTTGCACAGGCGTTGGCTTTTTATGAATGACAGCAAGTCCACGGATTAAGTAATATTGGTTACTTTCATTAATATCCTCCTCAAGCGTCATCCCACGGTTACTATAGGACATTTTTTTTACAGCTGATGCCGTCTTTTTTTGAGTTGGTACAAATGCTTGCCCATTTGGATAGCGAATCATCATTTTTTCAGATCCTCTCAAAATAGCTCCTCTAAAATATTAAATATAGCATATTTTATTGATTTTGGCACTTATGAATTACGTAATGTAAAGGATATACGAAAAGGTGAAAATGCGGGGGAAAATAAAAACGCTTGGAAAAATACTTCCAAACGTTTTTACATGCTATTCTGCTGGGCTATTCGGTCCTTCCAGTTTTTTATCGCCATAGCCAGTTTTCGTTTCTTCTTTGGCAGCACCATTTTTTCCCTTTTGCTTTTTTTCTTTCGCCACCATGAACAACTCCTTATTAGTAGTTTAGTCTTTACTATATTTTTTGTTTAGATGAAAAAAATTATGCATTTCCACTACTTTTGCCGAATCAAAACTAGTTTTGTCAACTCGGAAGGGACTGCCAAAAATATCACGAATTAAACAAAAAAAGGATAATCGGGAGGGATTTTTGATGGGTGTTAATAATCATGATGACAAAGCGATTCGCAATGCTAAGGAGGAACGGTTTGAAAGTCTTTTATCAAAATTAGATGAAATTGAAAGACAGCTATCACAAAAAGCGGATGACATTGTTTCGTTTCAAGTGTTACACCACCGCAATGAATTAGAAGAACTTGAGACAAGACTAAGCTACATTGAAATGAAGTTGGACATACTATCACAAACTGATGAAAGTGAAATTGAGGTTGTAAAAAGCAGCAAGCTGCAAAAAAAACCTTTAATGAATAAAATCGCTAGCATTTTTACTTTATAAGAAATGGCAGCGACTTCCGCTATTTTAGCGGAAAGTCGCGTCTTTCGAAATTAATACTCGATTTCATCATAGTCTTTCGGTTGAGGAACCGGTTGCAGCTGCTGAAAATCGAAATTTCTTTCGGTTAACTCCGCGGCAAACTCCAATTCATTGTGAACAGAATGCGGTTGGTACGATTTCTTACGTTTTATTTGATAACGTGGGTTTGGCATTGATTGTGCACCTCTTATTTAGCCCTTATTTTCCTTTTGAAGTTTATTATTTATTGGTTCCACCGAAAATTCTGCATTGTTTGTGGCGTATTTTGGCACTTGACTTTCATGTCCTTTCTTTTTATGGTTAAATGCTTTTCCTCTTCCCATTAGTTGATCACTCCTTCTTAAAATTCACTCTTTATTAATATTTGATAATTTGTCATATTTTCATACAAAAAACTGCTGTAAAATAGTGTAAAGTATACGGTAGGGGGTGATTTTGGTGAAGGCTAATATCGGATCAATAGACAGGGTAGTAAGAATTGTTTTAGGAATTGCATTATTGTCCTTGCTTTTTGTTTTAGACGGCGGTGTAAAATACATTGGTTTAGTCGGAATTGTGTTACTATTTACTGCATTTATTAAGTTTTGTCCTTTATATCCAATTTTTAAGATTAACACGAATAAGTCAGCAAAAATGTAAGTTTAAAAGGTCAACTCGTTATTGAGTTGACCTTTTAGTTATTAATAGGCATTTCTAAGCTGTAAAAAAGTGAAGCGGATTACAGTTCGCAAAATACGTCTCATTTGGTTGGCTGAGAGGCGGTATGCCCGAAATAGATAGGTTAGCCACGGAATTTGTTTTAGCATATTTTCATATAGGCTATTCGTTCTATTAAGCAATGTCCCAGTGTACTGATTAGCATTCGTTAATGTATATTGAATTACGCTCCTGTTAATATAGGTAATCAATTCTCCATCCATTCCGCTTGTTTCAAGTTCATTTATCAAATCTGGATGCTCTCCACGGAACGCACTATAAATACGATTCACTACATCTTGTTGTTGGCGGTAATAATAATGATAATCAATTTGATATTGATTATATGGTACAGGTTGATACGAATACATCGATAATCCCTCCAAGAATACATAGGTCTTTAAAGTATTCTATGAGAAAACAATGATTGTGTTATTAATCCAATTAATAAATTCCTTACTGTATTTGAATGAAATGATTCACTCTAACTTAAACTATAAAAGATGAACGAAGAAGGAGTGAGAATTTTGACAACGAAGCGGAATGCTACTTTTGGCAGCAAAAATCAAAGCTCGCCAGAGCTTGGAACGAATGATGTCATGCATGGAGTGGAGATGGAAAGCGGCAATAATAATAAAGGGAAAGAATATCGTTCAAAAATAGGAAGTAAATCAAAAAAACTTCATCATGAATCGTAAAAAAGGCTGCCTCCTACATTGATTTATCGTGGGGGGCAGCTATTTTTATTGAGGAAAAGTTTTGAATATTGTAATATAATTTTGAATTCAGCTTAGATATTCTACTATTTCAGGGGGCGTACTTGATTATGAAAGTAGGGGGAAATATTACATTTAATTGGACAACTGGTTTTGCTTCATTACAATGGCTTTTCTTTATTTTTGCAAACACTGTAGTTGTCCCTATTTCGGTTGGCACAGCTTTTGACCTCCCAAGCGATGTGATTGCTTCGATGCTAAGAAGTTCATTACTATTCACGGGGATTGCGTGTGTACTGCAAGGTTATTTCGGTCATCGTTATCCATTGATGGAAGGACATACTGGTGTTATGTGGGGGCTAGTGCTTAATTTATCTTTATCAGCTTCTGCTCTCGGCATGAGTTATACTGATATCGGCGGTGGAATTGCCACAGGAATGCTGTTAGCCGGGATCATTACGATAATATTAGTGAAGTTAAATCTTATCTTCTTTCTTCACAAAATTTTTACACCGATGGTCATGAGTGCTTATTTATTTTTGTTGACATTTCAGCTTATACTCATTTTTTTCAAAGGAATGCTAAAGATTACTCCAGAAGGGACGCTTGATTTACCAGTTAGTTTATTGTCAATTGGCATCGTAATTTTAGTAAGTTTATTAAAAATTAAAGGAAATAATATTATTGGAAATTTTTCAATTCTAATTGGAATGATTGTTGGCTGGGTCGTTTATGTCATTTTTTTTCCTACAGAAGCCTCTACCACAAGCCAAGGTGCTTCTTTCATTGAAATTTTCCCATTAGGAACGCCTAATTTAAATTTCGGTATCGTGATGATTACTTTTTTGGCAAGTATTATCAATTTAAGCAACACGATTGCTTCTGTTCAATCAGCTGCTAAGTTGTTTAATGAAAGAGCGACGGAAAGACAGTTTAAAAGCTCATATTTGCTAACAGGATCTTATTCGATTATAGCTGCTGTATTAGGTCTTATATCTTATGCACCCTTTGCATCTTCTATCGGTTTTTTGGAAAGTACGCGAATTTTTGACCGTAAACCTTTTTTAATTGGTGGAGGGTCGATGATTTTGCTTGGAATTATTCCTTTTCTTGGAAGATTACTTGCGACAATGCCGATAACGGTTGGTAATGCCGTTTTATTTGTTGCCTATTTGCAGTTATTCGGAACTTCATTAAAAAGTTTGAACGGATATGTTTTCAATTCGAAATCCATTTATCGTTTAGCAGCCCCAGTTTTGATTGGAATCAGTATTATGAATATGAACAGTCATCTTTTTAATAATTTACCACCTATTCTTCAGCCATTAATCTCTAATGGTTTTGTCGTTGGAGTTGTCGTTGCCATCATCCTTGAAAAAATTATTAAGTGGGATGATGTTGTTGAAGCTTAAGGTGGAATAAAGGATTTACAATAAAGGATCATCTCTGTATGAACATTTCCGAAAAAGAACAAACTAAAAAAAATGTTCTTAAAAGGAGATGATCGATGTGAATGAAAAGCTTTTAGCTTGGCAAACGCAACTAGAAACGGAAAGGGAAGCCCTTATACAACTTCAAGGCAGTGGTGATTTCACAGATGAACATGCCGGAAGACTGTTAAATATAGAATCAATGCTTGATCAAATCGCCATCAATCAATTTTTAAGCTAAAAAAAGCGTAAGGCCTTAAACTAAGGCCGTTACGCTTTTCTTCATTGGTTATCATAACGCTGGCGGGCAGCATGCTCAGAAGCATTGACTTGTTTGCTGAAAGTTGCTTCTGCATATTCATTTCCAAATTCTTCAGCAAGCACATCTAATGGTGCCGCACTTTTCTTTTTGTCAAAGACTTCGCGCTTCTTTTTTTGCTTTGTCATCATCATGCCCTCCTAGTACTTTGATATAAAAACTTACATTACATATGGTCACCTTAAATGAAAGAATTATTATATGCAAATTTTTGCATTTGGAGAGCGTAATATTCTGAGAATTATAAAAATGAATGAAGTGTGTTATATTTATCGTAATGGTTATATAATTGAAGCTCTATAATGTGATGAAGTTTTATAATATGACAATGGGGCGAAAGAAGGAATGGCAATGAAAGAGAAAACATCGGTTTTATTATCCCAGGGCTCGTTCATTTTTTTATGCGGAATGGGAGGCTTATTGCTTTCATTGTTTGGCATATCAATCGGCTGGATGATTGGTTCCTTAGTTGCTGCCTCTATCCTATCATTATCGCAACCTAAAAGATTAGCAATCTGCATAAAAAAAGGAATAGATCGACGTTGGTTTCTAGCTGGTCAATATTTACTTGGTATTGAACTTGGCAGAAATGTCAATATGGCGGTTATGTCAGTCTTTCAAGATAACTGGCTCACTGTTATCATTGTTCTTCTTTCATCAGTTCTTTTCGCGCTAGGTACAGGGTGGCTATTATATCGGTATAGCAGTGTCGATGCGTTAACAAGTTTACTAGCTACAGCCCCTGGTGGGATTGCAACGATGCCGACAATCGCTGAAGAAGTTAAAGCCAATATCGGTGTTGTGAGCGCTGTTCAAACGATTCGCGTTTTTTCAGTCGTTACGATTATTCCAGTTGTGCTTTTTTTATTTCTTCAAGGGAATGAACAAAAAATAAATCTAGCAAGTAATGGCGCTGTAAGTAGTAGTACGATTCAATTTGAGTGGCCCCAGTTTTTGTGGACTTTTCCGATTTTGCTAGTGGCATTCGTCGGTGTTTGGATTGGTAAGCGAATCAAGCTACCGGCTCCTTGGGTCTTGGGAAGTCTAGTCGGTGTTATTTTGGTAGAAATGCTTTCATTAGGTTTCGTAAATCATGTCGTTACATTTTGGTGGCCACACCCGATTGTTGTAATTGGACAAATTTTAATCGGAGCAAGTATTGGGTCGCGTTTCCAAAAAAGTATGTTTATCGGTTTAAAACGCATTTTAATCGTCGGTACAATCGGAACACTTTTATTAATTTCAGCGATGTTTTTATGTGCTTATATCGTTTCTGTAACGACTGGAATTTCTTTAGTTACGTCAGTATTGGCATTTGCTCCAGGTGGCGTTGTTGAAATGTCAACGGCCGCTGTCTTATTGCATGCTGATTCAACCTTTGTCGTTGCTGTACAAACATTGCGAATTGTTGTAGTTATTTTGCTTTTGCCGCCATTTATTAAATTTGTCCATCAAAGGAATGCAGTTGAAAAAGAAAAGGTGAAAACAAGTAGCATGTGAAAATGGCAGTACAGTTGTATCCAACCAATGGTTAATATGGTATAATTTTCACATCATACGACAAAAGGGAGTCGAAAAAAATGAGTAAAATAATTGTTCCTGTCGACGGCTCACAAATTGCCGATAAAGCCCTTGAATTTGCGATTTCAATGGCAAAAGCTTATGGTGATGAAATCCGCTTACTAAATATTCAACCAAATCTCCAAATTTTAGGTGAAGGAATCATTAAGGATGCTGCTGCAACTTTAGAACGTGAACAAATATCCTATACATCAACTATCAGAGTTGGTACACCTGCAATGGAAATTATCACGGAAGCAAAAGACAAAGATGTGCGCTGTATCGTGATGGGAACAAAAGGCTCAGGAAATGCTGTAAGTGGAAAGCTTGGAAGTGTAAGCCAAGCAACGTTATCAATGGCTCCATGTCCGATTTTATTTATTCCAGTTTAATAGAAATAAGCAGTTAAAGTAAGAATCCCCTTTTAGGGGATTTTTTACTTTAAGTGTGCTATTCCAAGCTGATTTTGTGTACGTCGGATAGAAGACTTTTCCTCTTATTTTTTAGAAGTACTAACGTCTAATGAAACTTTAAAAAGCTTTTTTGACTTCATAATAAAAATAATTGCTGCTATACCTAATAATGCGATAATAGATTCGATAACCCAAATTTGCTGGATCATACCATTTTGGTACATAGCGGGAACAAAATTTACGATTGCGTGTAATCCAATTGCGTATATCACATATATATAGCGGCCTTCTCTAACAGCCAATAAGACGAGCAATGATAAAGCAATATGAATGAATAGTGCTGGTATTCGTTCAAATCCACCTAAAACATACAGGCTGAAAGTAGTGTTCAGCAATTGTTCCTTAATGAAAGCGAGTTGTTCAGGCGGGACAGAAGCACCAACCGTTTGCTCTAACGTTCCAGAATTGATTAGTCTAACAAACATAAGGGAACTCATCCCAGCGAAAACACTTACCAGCATTGCTTCAATAGCACCGTACCCTAAGCCAAACGATAGTCCATCTTTATATTCCCATCTTTTCTTATTTAAAAATCTAAATCCAACAAATCGTCCAACTTCTCCGAAAACCCCTGCAGCTAATGCACCGTAGATAATATAGGCTGTACTACTATCTGTCCATTTCAAAGAAGGTCCAGATGGATCAATAACAAATAGGTGAAAGGTTTTTTCGAGTATTTGAGTAAAAAGCATGAAAATAACAATTCCAAGCCCCAGTGATTTCCACGATAATGATTTTTTTAGTGCAAGATAAGCAAATATGGCTAGAGGGGCTAATATTGCAATTAATATTTGGATTACCATCCCTGTTATTTGTAATTTTGTTACCATTTACCACTCCCCCTTAATTATATGTAGCCTCTCCGCGAAAAAAGCCACACCTGCCAAAACGGTGGCTGATGTGACTTTTTATCAACACTCCCTATTAAAACGGTCACTAGAAGTAAAAACTACTATATAATATAAATTTAATATAAAAAATCAATAGTTGTCAAGAGGTTGCGGAATATTGAGACACTCGGTATGTCTTGCTTTACATTTTTTATATCTTGCTGTATGTTTTGTATGTTATGTTGAATGGGGTGTAATGCCTTTGTGACTACTGATTCCGATATAGTTTGTAAATCACAGTTTATCGAATTTCCCCTTTCAACATGTAGTAAGAATATTTCTATATATAGTAAATTTTAAGTCGATAGAGTAAAAAATGACAAATTGATAGTTTGTATAATGTATACAGGTCTTCTGGGGGATTTTTAAATGCAAAGTAGAAGTAATAAAATAACACTAAAACACTTAATTATAGCGGTCATAGCATTGGCCTTTCTTTTATCTAGTGTTAGTAGTATTTTGAGTAGTTATCAAGGGAATATCAAGTTATTAAAAGAACAATCGCTAGAAACGAATCGAGTATATGCTCTTAAACTTTCCCAAATGGTTGATTTGTACTTAAAAAGCTCTTTACAAATACTGGAGTTTAGTGCTGCGAATGTTGCAGATAGCATGGATAATGAAGAAGTATTATTTAATGAAGTGAATCGATTACAGTTGCAAGAAACAACGTTTAATTCTGTGGTGATTGCAGATACTGAAGGTTTAATACTCGCGGGAGCGCCAGAAAAATATGCCCTTAAAGGAAAAAGAATCACATCCACAGAAGGAGTAGAAGTCATTAAAAATCAGAAACCGTCTATCTCAAACCCTTACAAAGCAGCGACGGGGAGAATGATCATCACTCTTTCATACCCTATTTTTTCAAAAGCCGGTGAATATGAAGGGTTAATCAATGGTACAATTTACCTGCATGATTCAAATTTCTTTCATACTATATTAGGGAAACATTACTATACAGACGGTTCTTATGTATTTGTAGTGGATTCAGACGGTCGTATTATCTACCATCAAAATCAAGAGCGTGTAAATGAAGTTGTATCCAATAATGAAGTGGTAAAGCATCTTATGAACGGTGAAAGTGGTGCACAATCTGTGATAAACACACTTGGTGTGAAAATGCTCGCAGGTTATAGTCCAATAAAAATTACAAATTGGGGAGTAATTGCACAAACACCCCAATCAGTGGCCATTAAGTCTGTGGGAAAACAAGTATTGAATATGTTCTTAACGGAACTCCCATTAATAATTCTTTCGATGATTATCGTTATTATAGTTGCAGGGAAAATAGTAAAACCATTACAAAGTCTTGTGAAAATTACAGAAGATAGTATACAAGAAAGTGAAATGAAAAAATTAAAGCAATTAAAGGTTTGGTATTATGAAGCGTTTCAAATAAAAAATGCACTCATTCAAAGTTTTTCTTTCTTGCATGGTCAGGTGAATTTGTTTATGGACAAATCTACTATAGACCCGCTGACAGATTTAACAAATAGGAGAACACTTGATGAAATATTACAAAAATGGACATCAAGAGAAAAAGAGTTTTCTGTGATTATGTTAGATATAGACCATTTTAAAAATGTTAATGACACATTCGGGCATGCAGTTGGAGATAAAGTATTAAAGTATTTAGCAAAGCATATGAAAAGAGCTGCGCGTGAGCAAGACATTTGTTGCCGCTTCGGTGGAGAAGAGTTTATTATTTTGCTACCCGAGACAACCGCACAAGATGCCTATACGATTGCTGAACATCTCCGCCAAACCTTAGAAAAAACAGATAGTCCTTGTGGTCGTCCTATTACATTTTCAGCTGGTGTTGGCTCATTCCCTGAAATAGCCACTAATTTCACAGACCTATTAGAATTAGTGGACAAAGCCTTATATGAAGCGAAAAGAACCGGACGTAACCGTATTATTATAGCTAATCGAATAAACGAAGGAATTACTTCACGAGAGCTAGTACTTAAGTAGTGATATTATCAAAAAAATGGACAGGTGGGGTACAATCCTCGACCATCTCATGATTTACAAGAGAGTATGACTCAAATTGTATCGCTATGGCATAACATCGAGGATTATATTGTATCGGCAGTTATAAAAGCGATAAAACAATAAAAGAATTTGAAAGCCGCTTATCTAAATGATTCCGGCTTTTTCTTGTTCGTTTAACCCATAGCTAATTAAAAGAGGGTTAGGTAGAGGTATTCCATTATTAGTGTTAGGAACACTAAGCAATACAATTCGAATTCATCCAGAGATTAGTCAGGGGTTTAAATGTTTTTAGCTTTAAAATAATGAGATATTTTAGGATAAAACGGTCAGAATCCTCCGCATTTCAATTGGGAGAGGAATGACCGCTTTCTTTGTATAATCTAAGTAACTACCTGTATTAAATAGAAGTATTGGTATTATTGATTGTCTACTAATAATACTATATACTATATGTATGAAAAATAAATCGAATCTTAAACACGCTAGAACTTGTGTATATAACGTTAATTATCACATTGTATGGTCAGTGAAATATCGAAGAAAAGTTTTAACAAATCAAATTGAAAGTTATCTGAAAGACCTTTTTCAAGAAATTGCAAAGGAAAAAGAATTTGAAGTTGTGATGATGGAGGTGGTTGACCAAGATCATATTCATGTTTTTGCATCTGCCCATCCAAAGATAGCGCCTTCTTATATCGTAAAAATGTTAAAAGGTATATCGGGAAGGAAACTCTTTTTGCAATTCCCTGAAATCAAACAAAAATTATGGAAAGGACATTTATGGAATAGTAGCTTTTATCTCGAAACCGTTGGTTCCATCAGTGAGGATGGAATCAAAAAATATATTGAAAATCAATCGAGAGGTGGTGAATAAGGTTGCTTCGTGCTTCTTATTTTGTATGTAAACCAAATAAGGAAACCAACATTATTTTATCGCAGTTGGGATATGCAGCAAGAAAGTTGTGGAATGTAGGCAACTACGAAAAAAGAAACTGGACAAAAGATAGTGACAAGCCGTTTCCAAATTGGTACGAACAGAAAAAGAGGTTAAAAGACCATTTTTGGTATA
>DUSF01000038.1 GCA_012842745.1 Bacillus sp. (in: firmicutes)
AAAGGTTGAAAATCATAAAAATAGGTGCGATCCATATGTTTTTTGAATTCAGAAATCGTAATCAAACAATTAAAACATTACGGAAAAACAGGGATTTTACAGCGCAAGAATTAGCTGTGAAACTGAAGGTAGATAACATTGATATTTTAAAAATAGATAATATGAAGTTAAAAGATGTTCCTGAACCATTGAAGTCAAAGCTATTGCCTGTTTTACGTGGGGATTACTTAGATAATGTACCGTGGTAAGAACGAGAAGCAAAGAGAATGAAATTATAAACAATGGATATATATATTGTGTGAAATAAAGACATGCGTTCAGATTGATGCTAGTATAAATTGAAAGACAGATCTAAGTTAAGTTAAAAAACTGACTATAATTAAAATGTAAGGATGTGTCCTTTATGGGTAACACAATGTGGCTAAAATCAAGGTGAAATTGTATAATATAGAAAAAGGGATTACTGGAAAGGGAATGAACGATGAAAGAGCTAAAAATGGAATCTAAAGAATTTATAAGAATCCTCCAAAACCTCCACCTAGAAAATATTACCCTTCGCCCATCTTTACAAAAAAGAGTGGTAGAGCTTGTCAATTCAGGAGTTTCCATAACACCAGCTATTATTAAGGATACTTTAAGCCGTGGAAAAGTATAACAATCAAGATAATGATGAATATCTGTTGGAAAATAACCTTTTAGGAATAAAGTCCTATGAAGAGTTGCTGGAAGCCGAAGCATTATCCTTCTCGCTTCGTGCAGCTGAATTAGAGCGACAAGGCTATAGACCAACTTTTTTTACTCTAGAGAATTTTAAAAAATTGCACAAACACCTGTTTCAAGATATTTATCCATTTGCTGGGGAGTTTCGGAATGTTCAATTAATGAAGGGGAGCACCCGATTCTGTCAAGTGAAATACCTTGATGAGTATGCAAAAGATTTGTTTTTAAAAATAAATGAGGAGCCGCATTGGCATTCATTGGAGGAAGCAGCTGGTCGTTTAGCTTTTTTCAAGTCTGAGCTTAATATGCTTCATCCTTTTCGTGAGGGAAATGGAAGAACGATACGAATTTTTATACATGCCTTTGCACTTTCTAAAGGGATAGAGTGGAATTATGAAACAATAAGTCGGGAAAAATATATGAAAGCAATGATGCAGTCCGTCCTCAATACCAAATTATTAACACAGCTTTTTATGGAAACTATCCACTACGTTGAGTAGTCTTTAAAGGAACACAGGGCGAAAGGGACACTGAACCTATTCCCGTGTCCCATGTGAAATTGTTGACCGTAGACCTGGGGATATTGCAGAGTGCTACGCTGACTTTTCAAATCAAAGCGGGAACTAGGCTGGACTGCAAAACGGGATATTATCGCTATGTGTCGGGATGCTTGGCGGTTTGAGGAGAATTATAAAGGTTGAAAATCATAAAAATAGGTGCGATCCATATGTTTTTTGAATTCAGAAATCGTAATCAAACAATTAAAACATTACGGAAAAACAG
>DUSF01000039.1 GCA_012842745.1 Bacillus sp. (in: firmicutes)
CTATCGGCTGTTAACCGATCGGTCGCAGGTTCGAATCCTGCCTGTGGAGCCATGCTTCCATAGCTCAGCAGGTAGAGTGCTTCCATGGTAAGGAAGAGGTCACCGGTTCGAGCCCGGTTGGAAGCTTTTTGAACGATTTTTTTGGCCCGTTGGTCAAGCGGTTAAGACACCGCCCTTTCACGGCGGTAACACGGGTTCGAATCCCGTACGGGTCACCAACATTCATTATTGCCGGCTTAGCTCAATTGGTAGAGCAACTGACTTGTAATCAGTAGGTTGAGGGTTCAAGTCCTTTAGCCGGCACCATAGGCTGGAGGGGTAGCGAAGTGGCTAAACGCGGCGGACTGTAAATCCGCTCCCTGAGGGTTCGGCGGTTCGAATCCGTCCCCCTCCACCATTTATATCAATTACTACATAAAGAAATAATTATATATGCGGAAGTAGTTCAGTGGTAGAACACCACCTTGCCAAGGTGGGGGTCGCGGGTTCGAATCCCGTCTTCCGCTCCATCAATTTTATAAAATGGTTACTGGGGGGCTTAGCTCAGCTGGGAGAGCGCCTGCCTTGCACGCAGGAGGTCAGCGGTTCGATCCCGCTAGTCTCCACCAATATACATAAGATTACGCTTAGAGCATATTTGTTCTAAGCGTTTTTTACTATATTTCTAATGCATATATATTCAAAATCCTGTCGAGTTGAGTCATCCCTACCAATGCAGTTATTATATAAATAAGCTCCGTTAAATAATGGTATCAAATAATAATAACAGGGCTTAATAGTTTTTAAAAACAGGGGGGAGAATGTACATGAACAAAAATATATCTATTATTGGTGTACCAGTTGATTTAGGGCAAACTAGACGGGGAGTGGATATGGGGCCAAGCGCCATTCGTTATGCTGGGGTTGTTGAACGTTTAGAAGCCTTACAATATGATATTGAAGATCTTGGTGACATTGAGATAAAACGACCTCCACGTAGAGAAATAATAACAGATACCAATTTAAAAAATTTAAAAGAAGTTGCCGATGCAAGTGAGAAGCTAGCTGCAAAGGTAGATGAAGTAATTAAGGCTGAACGTTTCCCGTTAGTTCTTGGTGGTGACCATAGTATTGCAATTGGTTCTATCGCAGGGATTGCAAAGCATTATAAAAATTTAGGTGTCATTTGGTATGATGCTCATGGAGATTTAAATACAGCTGAAACGTCCCCATCCGGTAATATTCATGGTATGCCATTAGCTGTCTGTCTTGGATTAGGTCATCCTAAATTAATAAATATCGCTGGTTATTCGCCAAAAGTGAGGCCAGAAAATATCGTAATTATTGGAGCACGTTCACTTGATGATGGGGAAAAGAAGCTTATTCGTGAAAACGGGATCCGCGTCTACTCGATGCATGAGATTGATCGCATGGGTATGACCGCTGTTATGGAGGAAGCAATCAGCTATTTGTCGGCTAGAACCGATGGTATTCATTTAAGCCTTGATCTTGACGGATTAGATCCAAGTGATGCCCCAGGTGTAGGGACACCTGTAATCGGTGGTTTAAGTTATAGAGAAAGCCATCTTGCAATGGAAATGCTTGCTGAAGCAAAGATGATTACATCGGCTGAATTTGTAGAAGTTAACCCAATTTTAGATGAAAAGAATAAAACAGCTTCTTTAGCGGTTGCTTTAATGGGATCATTATTTGGAGAAAAACTAAAATAAATGGGAAAGACAGGGGGTACTAACTTTTACTAATGGAAGTCTAGTATCCTCAATTGCTTGCTACAACGTTTTCATCCTACCGCTTCTTTTCACTATAAAAACCCAAACAATTATAAATATAAATATCCTTTTTTATCCACGTAAAAAATAAAAAATGTTATGATAATAAATGAAACTTTTCTGTCTCGTTAACCGTAATAATAATAACCGCTAGTTGCGGAGGGAAAAGGTAAATGGATACTTTAATAAAAAAAAGAATAAAACAGGTCAAGAAAGGTGACCAAAATGCATTCGCTGAAATTGTCGAGCTTTTCAAAGACAAAGTGTTTCAGCTTTGTTATCGAATGGTTGGAAATCGCCATGATGCAGAGGATATTGCACAGGAGGCTTTTATAAGAGCATATACTAATATTGATAGTTATGATCTGAATCGGAAATTTTCCTCTTGGTTATATCGAATTGCAACGAATCTTTCAATTGACCGCTTACGTAAGAAAAAACCAGACTACTTCCTAGATGCAGAAATCGCGGGTACAGAGGGGTTGACAATGTATTCGCAATTAGAATCAAATGACCCACAACCAGAGGAGATGATTGAAAGTCTGGAGCTTCAGGAATGGGTTCAACAAGGAATCAATGAACTCCCAGTAATGTACAGGTCTGTTATCGTCTTGAAATATATCGAAGAGCTCTCATTAAAGGAAATTGGAGAAATACTTGATTTACCAATTGGGACAGTAAAAACTCGTATACATAGGGGAAGGGAAGCATTAAGGAAAAGATTACGTGACGTTTAGAGAGGTGAAAAAAATGCAATGTTCACAAACCTATGTTGAGTTGATGCATAAATTCCTAGATGAAGAAATAAGTGTGGAAGAGGAGATACAACTTAAAAAACATGTAAACGAATGCCCAAAGTGCCAGAGCCATTTTCGGGAGCTAAAAAAGACAATCGCCTTTGTTCAAGGCACTACACATATGCAGGTACCATTGAATTTTACAGAAAATATAATGGCTAAACTGCCAAAAGAAAAACCAATCGTTGCTTATAAAAGGTTGTTTAAAGCCCATCCGATGCTAGTTGCGGCAGCCGTTTTTATACTATTAATGGCAGGAAGCGTATTTTCAACTTGGAATAGCAATACAGAGTTATCCGTTTCAAAACAACCAAATCTACAGGTTCAAGACCATACGGTTATTGTTCCAAAGGGGGAAGTTGTTGAAGGAGACGTTATTGTACGGAATGGTGATTTAAAAATAGAAGGTGAAGTACGAGGGAACGTCATCGTCATCAACGGTGATCAATATCTTGCATCCGCTGGCCGTGTAACTGGAGAAATCGAAGAAATTGATGAGGTTTTTGGCTGGATTTGGTACAATACAAAAAGTTTTTTTAGCAAGCTTTATTAAGAAAAAACTTAATACAATAAGTAACGTGCTATCTTCAATAAGGATAGCCTTTTATTTTGGAATAATCTAAGATTTGAGTGGCAATAATTTATGAAAAATTAATCGTCTACGTGCTTTTTCAAAAAAGGTATATCTATACAAACTATGATATAATAGGAACGTTATCGGCTTTACAGGAATTTTTTCAAAAGAGGAAGTGTAAAAATGCCTTCAAGGGACTTTCCCATTTTAGATTACTTAGGAGAGGCCATCGATGTTTTGCTCGTTGCCTTTGTTATATATAAATTAATCATGATAATTCGTGGAACAAAAGCTGTCCAATTACTAAAAGGCATTTTAGTAATTATTGCGGTGTGGTTTTTAAGCAGTTTTTTTGGCTTAACAACGATGCAATGGTTAATGGACAGAGCCTTAACATGGGGTTTCTTGGCTATTATCATTATCTTTCAGCCAGAGCTTAGAAGGGCACTTGAGCAGTTGGGCCGTGGCCGGTTATTTTCTAGAAGTGCTATTCCTGAGGAAGAAATGATTACAAAAACAATAGATGAAATTGTGAAATCCGTTACATACATGGCTAAACGTCGGATTGGAGCCTTGTTGTCAATTGAGCGTGAAACGGGGATGGGGGATTATATTGAAACAGGCATCCCTTTAAATGCCAAAGTTACATCTGAACTATTAATTAATATTTTTATTCCAAATACACCATTACATGATGGTGCAGTTATTATAAAAGAAAATGAAATAAAAGCAGCAGCATGTTATTTGCCGCTTTCCGAAAGCCCGTTTATTTCCAAAGAGTTAGGTACACGCCACCGTGCAGCTCTAGGGATTAGTGAAGTAACAGATAGTATTACAATCGTAGTTTCTGAAGAAACGGGGACTATTTCCTTAACGAAAAATGGTGAGTTATATCGTACTCTAACTAACGATAAATTAAAAGAAATGTTAACAGAGGAGTTAACAATAAATGCGAAGGCAGCTTCCTCATCACGCTGGAATTGGAGGGGGAAGAAAATTGAAGATTGATCAATGGTTAAACAGCCCATGGTTTATTCGAATTCTGTCTCTATTTTTAGCATTAATGCTTTGGGCAAATGTTAATATGGAGTCGGGAAATAGTCCTGCGCCGGTAGGAAGTCTTCCTCAGGTAAGCCGGAAAACAGAAGCACTGTCCAATGTTCCACTTAAAATTTACTTTAATCAGGATAAGTATGTTGTGTCTGGCATCCCGCAAACTGTCAATGTGTATGTGGAGGGTACTAGCAGTGTTATTCGAGCGATGGAGGCCCAAGGGGATTATGAGGTTTTTGTTGATTTGCGAAATTTGCCAATAGGCTCTCATAAAGTCCGTGTGGAGCACCGCGGCTTTTCGGAAAATTTAACGGTAAAAACGGACCCAGCCACTGTCGATGTAATGATACAAGAAAAAGTTGAGCAAATCATGTCTGTAAAAATTCAAGTCATCAATGAAGATAAATTACCTGAAGGATATGTTACTGAGCAGCCAATTTCTGTACCGAATAGCGTTGCGATAAGAGGCTCATTAGAGCAGGTACAAAAGATTGGTTTTGTGGAAGGATATGTAGATGTTGCTGGAGCAAGTGATACGGTGAAAGCTGATATACCGTTAAAAGTGTTCGACCATAATGGCGAGGAACTGAAGTTAGAAATTGTTCCTGCAGTTATTGAAGTTAGGGTGCCAATAAGCCCTCCTAACAAAAAAGTTCCTTACAAAATTAATCGCAAGGGTAATTTACCAAAAGGTCTTAGCATTCAATCGTTTGAAGTAACACCAACCGAGATCACAGTCTATGGAAAAAAGGAGGATATTGATCAAATTAAAATGATTGAAGACCTAGAGGTTGATTTATCGAAAATAGATAAGGATCAAACTATCCAATTAAAAGTGCCAGTACCCGTTGGGGCAATAAAGGTAACACCGGAAATTTTGACTATAAAAGTCGACGTAGAGCCTGAAGAAAGCAAAACTTTAACAAATGTGCCAATAAAAATTAATGGCGTCCCCAACACCCAAGGCATTTCTTTAGTTACCCCGGAAGATGGGCTTGTTAATTTAAAGGTCTTTGGCGCTGGAAGAGTACTAGATAATATCGGGCCTGATGATTTTGATGTGAGATTAAATGCGGGCGGTTTTTCGAAGGGTGAATATGAAATGCCAATTGAGGTCGTTTCAGGCCCACAAGACATTAGATGGGAAATAAATCCCGCGAAAGCTCTTATAGAAATAGTGAATGATTAGCTGGAGTATTGAATATGGTTTGATTACAAAGGAGCGATTTAAAATGGGAAAATATTTTGGTACCGACGGTGTTCGGGGTGTAGCCAATAGCGAATTAACACCGGAGCTAGCGTTTAAAATCGGTCGTTTTGGTGGATATGTTTTAACGAAAAATAACCCTGCACCAAAAGTCATAATCGGCCGTGATACGCGAATTTCCGGTCATATGCTAGAAGGTGCATTAGTTGCTGGATTATTATCTATTGGGGCCGAGGTTATGAGATTAGGTGTTATTTCAACACCTGGTGTCGCTTTCCTTACAAAAGCTTTAGGAGCACAAGCAGGTGTGATGATTTCAGCTTCCCATAATCCAGTTGAGGATAATGGTATTAAATTTTTTGGTCCAGATGGTTTTAAATTATCTGACGAACAGGAAAATGAAATTGAAAAGCTATTAGATGTAGCTGAAGACACGTTGCCAAGACCAACTGGGGCTAATTTAGGTCAGGTCAATGATTACTTCGAGGGCGGTCAAAAATATTTGCAATTTTTGAAGCAAACGGTTGATGAAGATTTATCTGGTATACATGTCGCTTTAGACTGTGCGAATGGAGCTACATCCTCACTTGCACCACATTTGTTTGCTGATTTAGAAGCGGATATTTCAACAATGGGCGTGAATCCCGACGGATTAAATATTAATGATGGAGTAGGTTCGACCCATCCTGAAAAGCTAGCTAAATTTGTGGTAGAAAAACAAGCGGATATTGGCCTTGCCTTTGATGGGGATGGTGATCGTTTAATTGCGATTGACGAAAATGGCGAAATCGTTGATGGGGACCAAATTATGTATATCTGTGCGAAATTTCTAAATGAAAGAGGCAGATTAAATAAACAAACCGTTGTTTCAACAGTCATGAGCAATCTCGGATTTTATAAAGCACTTGATGCTAACGACATAAAAAGTGTGCAAACAGCTGTCGGTGACCGCTATGTAATGGAAGAAATGCGCAAGCATACTTATAATTTAGGCGGGGAACAATCTGGACATATCATTTTTCTAGACTATATTACAACTGGCGATGGCATGCTGTCAGCGATTCAACTCGTAAATATTATGAAGGTTACGAATAAAAAATTATCGGAACTAGCGAAGGAAATGGATAAATACCCGCAGCTATTAATAAATGTACGCGTTACTGATCGTACATTAGCACAATCAAATGAACGAATACAAAATATAATTAAAGAAGTAGAGGCCGAAATGGGTGAAAATGGTCGCTTGCTTGTCCGACCATCTGGAACTGAGCCACTCATTCGCGTAATGGCAGAAGCAAAGACAGAAGAACTTTGTGAATACTACGTGAATAAGGTAGTAGCAGTAGTTCAAGAAGAACTTGGAGCTGAATAATAATAAAAAATATGCATAGGCGACACGTAAAGGTCTGCTTATGCATATTTTATTATTGTATATATCAATTTAATATGTTAAAAACAGGAAAAATAAAAAAATTGACGATTTAATAGAGACTAATGTAACATTAAGTTGATTTACTACCATATTAATTTTGAAATGGAAAGGTGGGTAGTTGTTAAATTATAGTCCCATAAGCGCCAGAACTATTCTGAACGGAGAAGAGAATAGTTGACGAGGTGGAGGTTTATCGAAAATCGGCGGATGCCTCCCGGCTGACTCACAGCCGTAAGCTTAAGCGAAAACAAAGAGGCAACTCTTTCGACAAACGGTTAAGTATGATTTTTTTATAAAAATTGCAAATAACTAATGGAAATAAAGCGGGGCAAGACGGAGTGGCCCCTACGGGACATGGTTGGGGTTCCGCTTTGCGGTGGCTTCGTTTCTTATGGCAGAGGAGGCCAATATTTAAATGAAACTTATTAAAGTTAAAGATTATGATGAATTAAGTAAACAAGCTGCGGCCTATTTTATAAAGAAAATTCAAAGTTCACCTACTATGACACTTGGTCTTGCAACTGGGTCAACTCCAGAAGGAATGTATCGGTACCTTATAAAGAATCATAAAGAAAATCAAACATCTTATCGAAACATTACAACCTTCAATCTAGATGAGTATATTGGACTTGATGGCAGTGATAAAAATAGTTACCGTTTTTTTATGAATGATCACCTTTTTAATCATCTTGATATTGAAAAGGCAAATGCTCACGTTCCTTGCGGCAACTTGAAGGATAGCTCAACGGAATGCGCTACATATGAGCAATTGATTAAAGAGCATGGTGGGATTGACCTCCAACTATTAGGTATTGGCGCAAATGGTCATATCGGCTTTAATGAACCAGGCACGTCCTTCCAATCAAGGACCCATATTGTAAAGCTGACGGATAAAACTCGAAGAGACAATGCCCGATTCTTTAACAACCTTGAAGAAGTGCCAACAGAAGCGATTACAATGGGAATTGCGACTATTATGGAAAGCAAGGAAATTGTGTTGCTTGTTTCAGGAGAAGGAAAAAGAGAAGCAATGCGAATGTTACTAGATGGCAAAGTCAGTGAAGATTTCCCAGCTTCAATCTTACACAATCATTCTAATGTGACTGTCATAGCCGATGAAGCAGCGTTGGCAGGTGTTTCCGCCCAAAAAACGAGTGTATTTGTCTAAAAAACTGGAAATATATCGTTCCCAAACCGAAGGTTTTCTGATTGACTTCAGCAGACCTTCGGTTTTTTTTTAAAGTGAAATAAGTAGTAGAAAAGATAAAAAAAGGATCGGAAAGGCTTGGAAAATAAAGTGACTATATAATCGTTTCTTCATATTTTTATTCTTACTTTTTGACAAAGATTTTTATGTGTGAACATCCCATTTCCGTAATTGCAACTTATTGCTTCTATAAGGTAGCTATTAAAAAGAATTGTGTTTAAACATCTTTTCTTCTTTAATAGGACTCTCTTTTGCTGTTAGATGATGCGGTTTAATTCTATAAACTTGGACTGCCGATCCATAAACGGATGATCTATACTTATCAACATGTAGTTTAGAAAGTGGATGGGTATAGTAACCTGGAACGTATTTATCTAACATCTCCTGCAACACATTTGTCGATTCCTCTAAATCCATGACAAGCGTAGCTTCTCCGAAAAGCATGACACTCATATATGCTGTATCTGTCTTTGCTGGAACAGGATCAGTAATGGTACCGTATTCTGCACAAACTGTGAAGCAGACTTCATTATTATCCTTCAAGATTTGATTCCTTCTACCTTCTCCTGCGCCGTGAAAATAAATTTGGTCATTCAACCACACATAATTTAGAGGAACTACATATGGATGTTTTCCATCCGCTAGACCAAGGTGGCCAACCCTCGAAGTGCGTAGAAAATCATCAATTTTTTTTTGATCTTTACACTGGCGAGTTTTATAACGTACTGAATTCAATTTGAATACACTCCTTTTCGTTTATCCTGCTATCCACCTTTTATGGACGTTGCATTTGTATTAATCTCACAATGGAAGCATGAATATATTTTTTTATTCTTGTCTGAAGTATAGCGACAATTGGATTGGGATGATATATCCAAATCTATAAAAATTTATCAGTCCATAAAGGTTAAGACTGGTAATTAAATTAAAATGATAATTACGAGATTTAATTATGGACTGATTAAAAACATATTTATGGTAGTTTTTTAACATCTCATAATACATTATGCTTAGAGCGTTAATTAACTACTACTTTTTTAGCAACAGCTGCAAATGTTACAATACTAGGAGTTGGAGGTGCATTTTGGGGACTTGTAGCTGGTTTAGGGGCACATTTATTAATTAATAGGCAATTTCTAAGAAAACAAATAAAGGTACAGTAATTTTAGATTGCTAATAAAGATTCAAAGCAAAACTATGATCCCATGTAGTAAGGAGAAATCATAGTCTTGCTTTTTTTACGATTAGTAAGAATAGTCTAGTAGTGGTTTACTATATGCATTTTGATAAGTCTAACAAAATGGATAATTTTACTACCGAAGTATCTCCGCAAGACGGAAAATCCCTTTCTCAATAGCTGCTTCATCTACTTTAGCAAAGCCCAGTACCCATCCTTTTCGATTACTACATATACAATAAGTACTAAGTGGATAAACACGTATCCCTCTATCGAGCGCTTGGTATGTCACGGTTTTTTCATCAAACGATTCTTCGGTTTCAAGAAGCATATGCAATCCGGTTTCTGTGCCACTTAGTTTAAAACGTTCACTTAGCCCAGCTTCGATGATCGCCCTTGTCATGGCTTCGTGTCTACGTCGATATACAGTTCTTATTCTTCTCATATGACGCATAAAATGACCATGTTCGATAAAATGAGCAAGTGTCAATTGCTCCATAATCGGAAGATGGCGATAGGTCAATTCTTGTACTTGGGCTAGTTGGCGAATCGCCTTTTTTGGACCAATGATCGCTGATATTCGAATACCAGGGGCAATCATTTTGGAAAAACTCATCATATATAGCGTGTTTTGAGGTTGATGACTAAACAAGGTTGGAAGTGGTCCACCGCGATATCTAAATTCGCCATCATAATCATCCTCAACGATCCAGAATTGATTTTGAACAGCCATGTGTAACAATTGTTGTCTGCGAGGTTCAGACATAATGACCCCAACTGCGCATTGGTGTGAAGGAGTAACAAAGACAAGTTTGGATTGAGGATGAAGACAATCTACCTTTAGCCCGTATTCGTCGACAGGGACAGGAGCAACATTCATACCCCGATATTTCATCGTCATCCAAGCAGCAGGAAAGCCAGGATCTTCAACAGAAACCGTTTCTCCTTCATGTAATAGGGCTTGGGCTATTAAATCTATGCTATGTTGCGCACCTGAAGTTAGTATAATTTGGTCTATATCCACGTGGATTCCCCGTTCGAATATCAAGTAACGTTGAATTTGTTCACGTAGTGGCACGAAGCCATAAGCCTCACCATAACCCCAACGGGCTAGTTCTGCTTTTGATGACGCCTGTAAAAACGATTGTCTCCAATTTTTTTGAAAATGCTCGTCCAAATACGGCTCATGGGGGCAGAAATCGATTTCGACATTTTGACTTTCTTTGACCCTAAACCAGCTGTGCAACAGGTCGACTGCAGAATTTAACATAGGTAATTCTGGCGTAGAAGGTCCTTGAGTTATAATACTCTCTGAAGAGTTGGTTTTATATCCCCACTCACTAACCCTTGTACCACCGCGTCGATTTGTCACAGTGTACCCGCGACTGAATAATTCCTCATAAACTATTTGTATGGTTGAGCGTGAGACGCCAACTAATAAAGCAAGTTCACGAGATGGAGGAAGTAAGGAACCTGCTACCCATTTTCCAGTTGTAATATTATGAATGGCTTGATCAAGCAATTGCTGCCATATAGGACTTTTGTCGTCTCGGTTAACTGTTAACATTCAATTCACTCCCAGTTAATTTAACATTTAAATTCAGATTATGGATTGCTTAATAATTAATATAGGAATGTTTTTGTGCAATCTATTAGTTGGTATACTATCACATAAATAGTTGCCCCTGCAACACGACAACAGTAGGCAAAAAGGGGGTTTTTTACGGCTAATCATGAATCGATAGGATAAGGGGAAATTTAATTTATTTCATTGAGTAGGGAGAATCACAAAATAAAGCCCACGAATTTTAATCAAATTTTATTTCAAACCCACACGAGCAAAAGTCCCCATAACAGAAGCCGATTCACTTGCACTTGATGCTTGGGATTCGGTACCCGCTGCCAATTCTTGCATGGTCGTTGCGATTTGTTGGGCATCTGCATTTACTTCATTGGAAGATTGAGCCAGCTCTTCACTTTGGCTAGCGATGGAGCCAGAAACAAAGCTGATTTCATTTAATAGTTGACGGATATTTTTACTCATTTCGTTTGTAGCGATAACCAATGACACAAATAATGTTTTTTCTCCATTTTTAATTCCACTACCTTGGCAATATAAAATAACATTATACAAAATCCAACAAATATAACAAAAAGTTACTATACCTAGGAAAAATAATCATTGAAATGAGAAAATGTTCTTAGAAATCATGTTTAATAAGAGAAATAGAGAAGAATAATTCAGAAAAAGGGAACAAATACTCTTTGTAATAAAAAAACTTTAATCATTGAAAGAAGATGAATTATCATGCAACATTTGAATTACATTATTGAACATTTTGGTTATTTTGGCATCTTTTTCGCGTTAGTTGGCGGGATCATAGGATTACCTATACCCGATGAAGTTCTCCTTACTTATGTCGGTTATAATGTTTCCCAGGGAAGAATGTCTTATCTGCCTTCCATTTTGTTTGCATTTATAGGAGCATGTGTCGGAATATCACTTAGTTACTTTTTAGGAATGAAATTAGGTATGACTTTTTTGCGCAAGTTCGGTCCAAAAATCCATATAACGGAGTCTAAAATTGCTAAAACAAAAAAGTTATTTTCCAAGTTTGGACCGTATTTACTTGTAATTGGCTATTTTATTCCAGGCATTCGCCACGTTACAGCCTATCTTGCCGGCATTAATGGTTATTCAATCAAAAGGTTCTCTCTATTTGCCTTTTCTGGTGCAGCTTTATGGTGTATAACTTTTATTACGTTAGGAAAATACCTTGGTCCAGAATGGGAAGTTGTTCATGAATTAGTATCAAAATATAGTGTCTATACTTTTATCCTATTGGTTTTAATTTTAGTCATTGCCTCACTATTCCTTTGGAAAAATACGATGAAACGAAAAAAAGTTGTACTATAAGGTAAATGTGAAATAATGGCTTACATTAAAGGTGCAGGTTAATTCGCAATCCAAGATATTACAGAACAAGCTGCATTGCTAAAATTTTAAAAATCACAAAAAAACTTTCTCTATTCTCCTGTTTCAGCGAAATGCTTCATTCTTTCATCTATTTCATCACGGATACGCTGGAAAACAGCCCTTTTTTCTCCCTCTATTCCTTCTGCCATTTGGCTTCGGCATGAATTTCCTGTGTATAATAAATAGAGCGTTTTTTTGTTCGACATCTGTAGTTCCTCCTGATTTTGTTATTGTATGGTTGCTCGAAAATATTTAATTTCCCATCGTAATGCTACATTGACAATAGCTATGGGGGCGGGGACTTCTACCAACGGTCCAATAACTGTAGCGAATGCAGCACCACTGTTTATATCAAATACAGCCATTGCCGCTGCAATGGCTAATTCAAAGTTATTACTTGCAGCTGTAAAAGAAAGTGCTGCCGTTACTGGATAAGTTGCACCAGCTTTTCGAGAAGCAAAGAAAGACACTGTAAACATAATTAAAAAATAAATGAATGATAGGCAGCATGAGCCGCAAAGAAAACCACTCTTTGAATATATTGAACTTTTCTATAACTCAAAGCAAATTCATTCAACTATTGACTATCACACACCTAATGAATACGAGAAATGTATGTTCGATCAGTGGCTTAAAATTCCCCTGCACAAAAAATATTTTGGAAAGAAGAGGGATCCCCTGTTCCATACAACCAAATTTGTTTACGAATTTAAAAATTAGGTTTACACTTATGTATAAAATATAAAAAGACAATGGAGGTAACCCGTCACAATGTTTTTTGAAGAATTTAAAATTGGACAAAGATTTCAATGCGAACCTGTTATCGTAAAATCAGAGGAAATGGAAGTTTTCGCAAAGAATTATGATCCACATCCAATCCATACTAATCAAGAATTTGCTGAAAATTCCATGTTCAATGGAATCATCAGTTCAGGCTTTCTGACGCTAAGTTCAATGTGGGGACAATGGATTCGCCTAAATCACTTTGGGAATGAGTTTATTGTAGGGCAAGGTCTTGATTATGTTAAATTCACAGCACCGGTTAGAATGAACGATGTATTAACAACAGAAGTGGAAGTGGCTGATTTAACGCATTCATCCAATCCTGAGCGTGGGAAAATCACATTAAAATTTAACGTAACCAATCAACACGGAGAAATAGTCTTATTAACCCAAATAAAAGCACTGTTAAAGACGAAGCGTTTGGTTGGACAATCTATATAATTTTTGATGAATCTCCTTTATAGGGGGTTTTTTTATTTTATTTTTGGTAATTTAAAAAATTTGTAATTAAAAAATCAAGTATTATGTTAAATTAAAGTTTTATAAGTCGTGAATAAACAGAACACCAGTTTAGATATATTGCGGAATTCTTATTAGTTTTCAAGGGGAATAAGCGTGAATTAATTTTTATATTATATTTCGGTTTTCTATTTTTTTGACTATAATGAAATTACGATGTAAAAATTTCCCTCGTTTAGAAGTATAGGAGTGATAAGGTGGAAATTGAACCATGGTATATTATCAATTCTAAATTTAACTGTGAAAATATTTATGGAATAAATCCTTCAATTTTGCCGCAGTTTGTTGTGAATCTATCTAAAAAGGAACTAGAAGAAAAGCGAGAATTGTATAACGAACTAATAGATTTAACTAATTATTTTGCTAAAAAGTTATTTTTCTTTTTAAAAAATATTCCTGCATTAATTTTAATTTCCGATGAAGATGGTAACATTTTAAAAGTAATAGGTAAGGAAGAGCTAAAAAAAGAGATGGGTATTAAAGAAGGAATTTGTTTTCATGAAAAATATGCTGGTACTAATTCAATTTTCCTTTGTTTAAACCATAACCAGCCTATACAAGTTAGTGGTAAGGAGCATTTTTTTCCTGATTTATTTGGTTTTTCATGTTCAAGTTGTAAATTTAGCCTGGCTAATAATCTAACGGGAACGATAACTCTTATGACCTCACTAGAGGAATCATCATCATTTCATTTGGGATTAGTATCCTCAGCAGTTGACTCTATAGAAAGAGAAAGTGAATTACGCTTAAAAAATAAACAATTACATTTATTTAATGAAATAATTATAAACTCAACGAAAAACGGAATCATTACCGTTGATAAGAATGGTTTCATTACAGAGTTTAATGGTGTGGCAGAAGATTATACAGGTTTAAAAAGGAATGAGATTATTGGCAAAAACATTGATTGTATTGATTTAATTTCAACTTATATATCTAAAGTTCTTTTTGAAAACGAGAAGTTTGAGGATTTAGAAATTCATTTTCCAAAGGATAATAACATTAATAGAGTCTGTCTATTTGATGTGTTTCCAATTTATGATGAAAATCAACTAATAGGTGCTTATAGTCAATTTAGAGATATTACAGAACGTTTTCAATTAGAACAACAAATGATTGCTAACGAAAAACTGAGTGTGATAGGAAAACTAAGTGCAGGTTTAGCGCATGAGATTAGAAATCCATTAACACCAATTAGTGGGTTTTTACAGCTTTTAGAAAGAAACATTGAGGATGCGGGCACAAAACGATATTTTCAAATCATTCGAGATGAATTAAATAGAATAAAAGAATTAGTTAATAATTTTGTAATGGTAGCTAAACCTGAGGCCCCAAGTCGAAGTTTGGTAGATATTCAAAGCATTGTAACTGAAACTGTTCATTTAATGAAAAGCCAGGCTAGCCTATGTAATACATCCATTATATTTATAGATCAAGCTAATGACCTAGTGTACGTAAATGTAGATAAAAATCAAATCAAGCAAGTACTTATGAATTTATTGCAGAATGCTATTGAAGAAAATGGGGGTAATGAAATAAAGGTTGTAGTAGAAGAAAATTTCCTAGAAAAAGTGGTCGAGGTTTCTGTTATTGATAAAGGATTAGGGATGGATGATGAGGTTTTTAAAAATTTATTTACACCTTTTTTTACAACAAAAGAAAAGGGAACAGGGCTTGGTTTATCGATTTGTAATACAATTATTCAAAATCATAACGGAACGATTGAAGTTGATACAGAAAAGAATATTGGGACTACATTTAAAATAAAGCTACCAATCATGAAAAAACAACAGTAAAGGACTGGTCTGGAATGGCGACGGTATTAGAGTTATTAATAAAACATTTAAAAAGTTGGAATGTTACACATATTTTCGGTATTCCTGGTCGACCTGTTGGTCCATTAGTAAAAGAGATAGCACAACAAAATGTAACATTTGTATTGACTAGACATGAAACTGGTGCTGGTTATGCTGCAGCAGGTTTCGCATTACAGCGAAATACACTTGGAGTTGCATTTGGCACTTCAGGTCCTGGTGGTATTAATTTGTTAACAGCTGCTGGTCAAGCTATGGCATATAATGCACCTGTATTATTTATAACTGGACAAGCTTCGGCTAGTCAAATTGGAAAATCCTATAGTCAAGATTCTTCTCAGTTTGGTTCAGATTTGGTCAAGATGTTTGAACCGGTTACAAAATATAGTGCAAGAGTTGAAAGAGGGGATTCATTTAAAAATCATCTCCAGCATGCTATCGAAAATGCATTTTCAAATGTAAAAGGCCCCGTTCATCTTTCTATTCCATTAGATGTGTTATTAGAAGAAATAACACCCTTTGAAATAGAATTGCCGACAATTGCACATACAACCGCAACTAATATTGATACTGTTTTTCAACACATTAATGAAGCAAAAAAACCGGTATTTTTGTTGGGGAAAGGGGTTCGTTCATCGAATAGCTATGAGGAAGTATTTGAAATTGCCACTAGATGGAATATTCCTGTAATTACAACGGCAGGGGGAAAAGGGACCTTCCCTACAGATCATCCGCTTTCATTTGGTGTATTTGGTTTAGGTGGAACAAAACAGGCAGATCACTACTTGAAATCTGGTGTTGATGTCATGATTGTAGCTGGAACCTCGTTAAGTGATATGTCTTTGGCCGGATTTAACTCATCCTTTTTTCCAGATAAAGTAATACATTTTGACTATGATTCTACTTTCGTTGGAAAGTCAATTCCAAGGCCAACAATTTATGTACCAGGGGACCTAAAAGAGAATTTAAAAGCAATAGTAGATAGAATGTTGTCTATTAATAATTCTATTAGTATAAAGTGTAATGATTTTCAAGTACTAACTTGTGGGGAACAAAATGAGGAACCAAAAAACTCTGGGTATATTTCTGCAAGTTCGGCAGTAAGGGTGATAAGAAGAAATTTACCAAAATCCGCTAAGGTTTTTGCTGATGTGGGAAGTCATGCTTATTACGCTGTAAAGTATTTTGATGTGTATCAACCAAATACCTTTTTCTTTGATGATCGTTTTATTGCAATGGGAAATGGAATTGGTTATGCAGTTGGAGCGAAAATGGCCATGTATGATTCTTCGATGCCAGTCGCTTGTATAACAGGTGATGGGTGTATGCTAATGCATGGAACGGAAATAGCAACAGCAGTTGAACAATCGGCACCAGTTTTATTTTTTGTATTCAACAATGGTAGCTTAGATATGGTTGAAACAGGTATGAAACATTGGCTTGAATGTCCAGGTCACGCAGTATATAAAAATAATGTGGATTTTGTATCATTCGCTAAATCGCTAGGTTGTGAAGGATACCATTGTATTAATGAAGAGGATATAGAAATGGCTATTCAACAAGGGCTGAAAAATAGTGTGCCTTCGGTTATTGAAATAATGGTGGATCCTGAAGAAATCCCACCAACATTAAAAAGGGAAGAATCGTAAACAAAAGAATAGGGGGAGTTGGAGCAATGTCAAATAACGAAGAAGTGGGACTTAAAAATCTAAGGCATTTTACTAGTGAAATAGGTTTAGACGCAGTTGATAAATTGAGAGAAAATTCTCCGGAATTAGCCAAGTATATTACTGAATTTGCATTTGGAACTATTTACGAGTTACCAACATTATCTGATAGGGAAAAAATTTGTATTACAATTTCTTCATTAGTCTCACAGGGAGAGGTAGAAGCACTGCAAGTTCATTTTCATTCCGCTAAAAATATTGGGTTAACGAACGAAGAAATTAAAGGTATTTTACTGCATTGTATACCTTATACTGGATTTCCAAAGGTATTAAAGGCAATGCAGCTGTTTGATAATATGTTTCCTAATAAGTAAATTGTAATTATGGGGAGAAATAGATGAAAAGGCAACAGTGTGCTAACGGGAGGGGCCATCCAAAAAGTCATGTAATTGACTTTTTGATGGCCCCCACTCGTTATTTTTCAGGTTTAATATAAGGGACGATTTGAGCAGTAGCTCCCACAGAGGCACCGCGAATAAAATCTTGATTTTCTAAGGCTTTAAAATTTTGAGTTTGACCAGTCAGCATCACCCCTAAAATTTTTACTTCGTCAAACTGTTTATTTTTATTTACATTTAAAAACTCCTGAATTGTTTCGTTATTACCCTTTGCATCATATTTTTCAAGGGCATCAATAAAGCTATTGTATGCCTCTTTCGGTGAATTAGATGGATTAAACCCATAAACCGGCACACCAGCAGGTCCTTTACTTTCATCCGCAATTGGCGATGTCATATACAACCAAACGATGTTTAAATTATCGGGAATTTTTGCTTCAATTTCTTGTAATGTATAAGGTTGATCGAAGGAAATGGCAACTTCCGCAACGTGATTTTCCATTTGTGACATTTCCCCTAGTTCATTTTGTACATTATAGTACTCTCGAATAGATGGATGATAAAATGTCGCAACTTTATTTTTTGTTTGTTTATCATACTCATAGAACTCCGTATCAGACCAATAAAACCCTGGTATTAACTCGTTGTGATCAATATGGATGCGAAGCCAATCATATGAACTTGTGAGTGTGCTCCATTGTACTACATAGCCATTAATATTTTTAGAACGATTCGTCACAATGTTGCCACCAAACATCGATGAATTACTCGTAACTTGAGAATCGATTCGAATATTAGGTTGGGCAATTGCATGATATAAAAAGAGGTTTTCGTGAAGTTTTGTAGAACTTTTCGCTGCAAAGTAATTGCCAGTTTTATAAAGAATCGGCAAGAGAATAAGGACAACGATTATTGAAGTAATGACTATTTTTAGTAATTGTTTTTGTTTAGCTTTTTTTAAAGCACCTTTTAACGAAGTGTCCATTAAGGTTTTCCTCCTATTTTTGAGTGAATAAACTGACGTGCACGATATAATTTTTGCTTTACACTGTTTACTTTAATGTCCAAAATGATTGCTATTTCTTCATACGAAAGTTCATAGTAATACTTTAAAAAGAAAATTTCTTTGTATTCTTCTCTGATGTCTTTTAATAAGTAGAAAATCTCATCCTTATTCAAAATGGCATCAAATTCGTAGTCTGTATGTTGTAGCTTTGAATAAATTTCCTCGGTTATGCTGATGTTTTGCTGCTCTTTTTTCCTTTTCAAGTCAATATATTCATTGAGCGCTACTCTAAAAAACCACGGACGTATATTGCTCTCTGTTAAATCATCCAACAGTGTGTACACTTTATAAAAAGTGTTTTGAATTATATCTTCCGCATCTTCCTTTTTAGCTCCTTTCGTTAATAATAGCCGGAACACTTCCTCTCCTAAATTGATAAGATAGGAGGCTAGTATATTTTCTTTTTTCATTTTTCGTCCTCCCTACACTTATACAACGAATAGGTAATAATAAATGTATACACTTAAATGAAGTTTTTTGCTCGTCTTGATTTAATCAAACGTTTAATTAATTTTTTCCGATTTATAATGGGGTTAATTGCGTTAATGATTATATATCCATATCGGCTGAAAGTAACCGATAGAAAACATGAACTCTTATTTGTAAGTGCTGGTTTATGCGGCGTCACTTTATATTATCTCTTGGAAAACATTGCTTTAACCTTTACAATGGCTTCTAATGTAGGGGTAATTTGTTCATTGGCACGATTTTTACATTGGCCGGACTTTTTATTTCAGAATGCAAAGGACGGACCTTGTGTCTTATAATTTTGGGTTAGAATGTAACATGTAATGGAGGAAATATATTAATGTTCAAGAGTGGCAATGTGACTGTCATATTGGCTGTGATTGGCTCGGCTAAAAGCGGATACTAAGGAAGTTACACTGGACTCATTTTCCTTCATGCGATAATCCTCCAAAACAAACAAGATTCCCCTGACCAGGAGAATCTTAAGTTGTGTTTTTAAGTTGTTTTAATCATCGACATGTGTGCTTAGAGATAGAAGTGAAAGCAGAATTTTATTAAAACTTTGCTGTTCACCCTTAATCCGAGAGAAAAATTGGTCATCAACATTTTCTACAATCGGTAGCGCCATGTTTACTTTAATTGAACCTTCTTCCGTTGGTGAAAGTATTATTTCGCGTTTATCTAAAGGATTTTTACTTCTACACATAAAACCTTTCGTTTCAAGTGTTCTCACAACATCAGAAACCATCATGATATTTAATTTTGTGAAATCAGCAAGCTTCTTTTGTGTGACAACTTCTTCGTTCAAATGAAGAAATTTACAAGCTGTCAACAACACAAACTGCGTATGAGTCAGGTTTATTTTATTCAGTTCTCTTGTAATCATTCTTTGCCAAGCTTGTGTCACTTGCCAAAGCAAAAAACCTGAACTATCTTTTGGGTCATTAAAATTCGACTTCCATTCACCTAACTGATTTTGCTCCAATCTTTGGTTCATAGTATCTTCCCACCAGCAAGCAATATAAGATTAGACATTGCATCTGGGATACCCTGAGTTATCATAGGACCAATCTGATTACCCATTACTTTAGAATTAGGACCAGAAATAACGACACCGTGGATAAGCTTTGTTATAGATTTATCCATTTCAATTCGGTGATAAAAATCTAGCTGAATACCCGCAGCATCAAGAACTGTTACATTAGAAAAAGACTCATTTTCTTTTACTTCTTTGAGTGTAAAGGGAAGTGGTTCTTGACTGATTGTAGTTAAACTCCCAGTTACCCCATTTTCAAATGGTCCATTTAAAGTCACTTCTTTTAATCCTTTATCCCATTTCTCCCATTCAGAAGTTTTTCTATATAACTCCCAAACTTTCTGAGGACTGGCATCAGTAAGTACTGAATGTTCATATTTCCACATAAATATACCCCCATTGCAAAAAAATAAGTGTGCTTACTATATATAATAGTAAGTGTGCTTATTAGTTTTGTCAAGGCTGTTTTGGCCTAAACCATTTATCATCAAAATATAGTCCCAGGTGTTTACAATAAGTGTTAAGATTTTTTAAAGCTATAAAATTGTTATTCAGGGAGTAATAGGCATTTTTATCTTTTTTCGAATTGAAAGAAAATTTTTGCCGCCTATTGTGTTATGATAATACTGTTGGAAAAATTTACAATGAAAGGATAGTAGATTTATGAAAAAACAGGTATTACTTATTCTTATGGTTGTACTATCATTAGTTCTAACTGCTTGTACAACCTCATCAGGCACACTGCTAAAAGAAGCAACGGCTAAACAACTGGAGTTAAAATCCTTTGAGAGCAGCTCCACCTTCTTCGTTGATATTGACACGGCTTTCCTAAAAAAACGACTTGAATTAGACATGGACACAAAACAGATTGATACGTTTAATTCAAAGGTCGATTTTCATGTAGGGGCAAATCTACTTGCTTTAGCAGGTCTTAAAGTTCAACCAAATAAAGATGGAATAGTTACTTTTTCTCTCATTTCAAAAAATGGGGAGTCTATCCTAGGTACTTCACAGGATGAAATCGGAATTCAGCTGTCAAATAATACGGCAATGCTTGAAGATGCATTTGGCGAGGGAAAGGGAGAAGACTTTAATGTATTAGTATTAACAATGCAGGATGCCATGCGTGAGCTGATGAAAGAATACATTAAGGATTATGGTTATACTTTTAATTCTAACCAAATTAAAAATAACGGGGATGTCACAATTGTACTTCCAAATGGTAAAAGGATTGAAACAGAGCATGTAGAAATTGAAATGACAGCACTTGATGCAGTTGAAATGCTTCAATATTCTTTAAATTACTTTTTAGAAAACAAAGAATTTCAGGATTATTTCTATGATTCTATCTCAGAGCTACCAACAATGGTAAGTGCTTTTGCACCTGCGAAGGAAATCGATTCTACAGAAATTCAAGCTGGACTTGACAAAATGAAAGTCGAATTGAATAGCGCGATTAAAGACTTAATCTCGAAATTAGAAAACGTAAAAACTACATATCTTCTAGAATATAAAGAAGAATTAAATGAATTTGCTAAGATCAATCTTGGTATGTATATTGGCAAAGAGGATAAAGAAACCTATCAAACTACATTTGCATTACAATTAAACTATACAAAAGCTGTTGCGGATCTTGATCTTGAGGGACTTAAAGGTCTGCCGCTTGTACCTGGGGACTCCATTACCATTTCTTCCGTAGACCAATACTGGAACCACAATAAGAAACTTGAACCAATCAAAGTACCAAGTCGATTAGTGTCAATGGAAGAACTAAGTCAAATGGAGGATGTTGGGGAGGAATTGAAAGAAATAGCAGGTGAAGATTCACTTATTGCTCAAATGGCTGAATTTTTTGAGCAAATGGCGATGGACACAACGGACACTAATTAAAGACCTATGTAAAGAATAATACAGTTACTTAGGGAATACAAAAAAGAGTGCGAACGAGGGCTTTTCCTAAAGGAATGGCCCCTTTTGGTTATATTAAGTATTTTAGAAAAAGTATTATCAAAAATACAGTCAGAAATGAAGGAAGAAAGAAATTATCAAAGGGTACATATTCTATTTGGGGATTCACCTGCAGGAGCTTTAAAAATAGTTCTGAAGGAAATGGGAGTACATCAATTGGAAAAGGTTATTTCCTTTTGGGATATGTTTTCCATTGGCCCTATCATGCGGTTGCATGAGGATAATGGGAAGGAAATTAGATTTAATTGGATGAAAAGTGTTATGAACGATGAGTATGAAGATTTTCAGGACTATCAACAGGGATTCTATGAGACTATCAATCAAATAAATTCTGTTTCAAAAGATGTGCCAATTATTATATGGGTGGCTAATAACGCTCATGAACAGACAGGGCTGCGCTATGTTCTATATTTATTGCGGGACAAAACGAATGATATCAAGGTGATTAACACAACGACGGTATTTGCGGAAGAGTTTAACAGACCAGATATTAAATACACTGTTCTGAACACAGGAGAAATTATCCCAGAAAAACTGCAAGCCATTTATGAGAAAAGTGAATCCACCTTTTTATCAAAGCATGAAAGGGTGGAACTTGAAGAGGAATGGCTAGCTCTTGCTGATACTAACGAAACATTGCGTATTTGGCGAAATAAAAAGATTAAGAGCGTTAGAGAAGATTATTACGACCAGTATATGATAAATATGTCGAAAAAACTTCAGTTTAAGCGAGAACGTGAACAACACTCTTTCTATATTCTCACTTTCTATTGGTTCAATTGCATTATTGTTGTTTCCATTGATTTTTTTGTTGATTAAACTCACCAAAAAACGAGAAACCGTGCTTACAGCTGTCTGTACTGTAAAATTTTACAAATATTTTGTCTGATAAATAGAAAGTGCTGAGTACCCTATGATAAAATTATAATAATTGTTACGTGGTAAATGGAGGTGTGTATATGATGCAAACTCATAACTTTCAGTTTTTAGAAAAAGACTGGGAAGTGCTTGCTCGTGTTGGAGAAGTAGCTGAACGGAATGTATACCAAAACCCGAATTTGACAATGAGTGAGCTGCGAAAATTTGCTGAAACGATAACGAAATATACTTTAGCGAAGGAAGAGATTAAAGAGCAACGTGGGACTACGCAAGAAGAACGCCTTAAAATCCTGTTCTATGACCAAACGATTCCGAAGGAAATCTATGATTTATTTAATGCTATCCGCATAAAAGGAAATAAAGCTACCCATAACTTGGACTATGGAGATGTTGATGAAGCGAAGACGTTATTACATATGACATACCGGATTGCCGCATGGTTTGTGGAGGTCTATGGTAATTGGACGATTCAAATTCCACCGTATCAAGAACCAACTCCACAAAATTATATTTCAGAAGCTGAACTTCAGAAGATTATTAAAGGCTATGAAAAAAAGTTTGCTGATGAAATGGACAAGGAACTTGAGAAAATCCATAAAGAGCAATTGTATGTGAATGAAAAAGAAAAACAGCAACGACGAGAACAATCCGTGCGTGTTGCTGCGAGCTTTGAATTAAGTGAAGCGGAAACAAGGATGCTGATAGACCAGCAATTGCAGGAGGCAGGTTGGGAAGCGGATACTGAAAATCTTCGCTTTTCTAAAGATACCCGTCCAGAAAAAGGAAGGAACATAGCGATTGCCGAATGGCCTTTAAAACATGGACGTGCTGACTACGCCTTATTCATTGGACTAGAATTCGTAGCAATCATTGAAGCAAAACGGGCAAGTAAGGATATTCCTGCTGATATTGCTCAAGCAAAAGACTATGCTAAACAAATCACAAGACACGGTGATGAGGTTATTTATGAGCCTTGGGGCGATTATTTTGTCCCATTTTTATTTGCTACAAATGGCAGGCCTTACATAAAACAGTTTGAGCAAAAATCAGGCATCTGGTTTTTAGATGCTAGAAAGTCTACAAATCATCCCCGGGCTATAAGAGGTTGGTATACACCACAAGGATTAAAGGAACTGTTAGAAAAAGATATTGACCGCTCGGAAGAATGGTTAAGAGATGAGAAATTTGACTACTTAAAATTGCGCCCATATCAAGTTTCAGCTATCAAAGCAGTTGAAAATGCCCTTGAACAGAAGCAACGGGAAATTTTACTTGCGATGGCAACAGGAACGGGAAAGACAAGAATGGCGATTGGGCTCATTTATCGGTTAATTAAAGCAAAACGATTTCAGCGCATTTTATTTTTAGTAGACCGTTCTGCATTAGGAGAGCAAGCGGAAGATGCTTTTAAAGATAGCAAATTAGAAAGTTTTCATACCTTTACTGAAATATACAATTTAAAAGGTTTAACAGATAAAACACCTGAGCGGGAAACGAAGGTCCAGATTGCAACTGTCCAAGGGATGTTAAAGAGAATTTTTTATAATGAAAAAAATGAAGATAAACCAACAATTGATCAATATGATTGCGTAATAGTTGACGAAGCTCACCGCGGCTACACATTAGATAAGGAAATGAGCGAGATGGAGGTTGAATTTCGTGATCATAAAGATTATGTAAGCAAATACCGCCAAGTATTAGATTATTTCGATGCAGTTCGCATTGGGCTAACGGCAACACCAGCGCTCCACACTACTGAAATCTTTGGTAAGCCAGTGTTTACATATTCATACCGTGAAGCCGTGATTGAAGGTTATCTTGTTGATCATGAACCGCCATACCAGTTTGAAACAGCCTTGAAAAAGGCAGGGATTAAGTGGGAAAAGGGTGAAAAAATTGAGGTTTATGATACGATTTCAGGTAAACTTTCTCAAGAAGAACTAGAAGATGAAGTAAACATTGAGGTTACTCGATTTAATACAAAAGTAATTACAGAAAATTTCAACCGTGTCGTTATCGGGGAGTTAGTAAACTATATTTCCCCAGATGATGAAGGGAAAACATTGATTTTTGCAGCAACAGATGACCATGCTGATTTAGTTGTAACAGTTTTAAAAGAAGAGCTAGAAAAGCTGTATGGCAGTGTTGAAGATAATGCCGTGATGAAAATAACAGGTTCGATAAAAGACCCATCAAAGGCAATTAAAAGATTTAAAAATGAACGCCTTCCTATTATTGTTGTAACCGTTGATTTATTAACAACGGGTGTTGACGTGCCAGCGATTACGAATCTTGTTTTTTTAAGACGAATCAAATCGCGAATATTGTATGAACAAATGCTGGGCCGTGCAACTAGGAAATGCGATGAAATCAAAAAGGATCATTTTAATATTTTTGATGCCGTCGGCATTTATGAATCATTGGAACCTTATACAAGTATGAAGCCGGTCGTAACAAGGCCAAATATTTCTCTAACACAGCTGCTTGATGAACTAGAAGGGATAAATCAGGAGGAGCATCTTGCGAAACAAAAGGACGAAATCATTGGAAAAATCCAGCGAAAAAAGCGCTATTGGTCTGAAAAAAACCAACAAGATTTCAAGGTATTATCAGGAGGAAAAACTGTCGATGAATTTGTAGATTGGCTGAAGGAAATCAAGCCTTCACAATTACCCAATCAATTAAAAGAATATAAGTCAATGTTTCGTTATATGGACGAGAACATTAATCGTGAGAATATACAGCTAATTTCCCATCATGAGGATCAATTGCTAAGTGTAAAAAGAGGCTATGGAAATGCAGAAAAGCCAGATGACTTTTTACAATCTTTCGGCCAATTTATTAAAGATAATATGAACAAGATTCCAGCGCTTATGGTTGTTTGCCAACGCCCAACAGATTTAACAAGAGATGAATTAAAAAAGCTGTTGCTTGAACTAGATCAAAAAGGGTTTTCGGAAAAGAACTTACAAGCAGCATGGCGTGATGCAAAAAATGAGGACATTGCCGCCGATATTATCGCCTTTATTCGTCAACAAGCACTAGGAGACCCGTTGGTCAGCCATGAGGAGCGCATTAAAATAGCAATGCAGAAAATATACAAAATGAAAGCATGGCCACCTGTTCAAAAACAATGGTTGGAACGGATTGAGAAGCAATTGATGCAAGAAACAATCCTTGATCCAGATCCAGAAAAAGCATTTGAATATGAACCATTTAAAAGCCGGGGCGGATTTAAGCAGTTAAATAAAATCTTCAATGGGCAATTACCTGAGATTGTTCGTGAAATTAATCATAACTTATACAACTACAAGAAGGAGCAAGCCTAGATGTCAAACCAAGAGATTGTACAAAAATTATGGAATTTATGTAACGTGCTACGTGATGATGGGATTACGTACCATCAATACGTTACCGAGCTGACTTATCTTTTATTCTTAAAAATGATGAAGGAAACTGGCCAAGACTATATTATCGAAGAACAATATCGCTGGGATGAACTAGTCAAGAAAGAGGGTATTGAATTAAAGGAGTTTTACCGCCAATTATTGCTTGATTTGGGGAAGGCGGAAAATGAACTTTTAAAAGAAATCTATACGGATGCTTCCACATACATTAGCGAGCCGAAAAACTTAGAAAAAATTATTAAGTCAATCGACGATTTAGATTGGTACAGCGCCAAGCAAGAGGGGTTAGGCGATTTATATGAAGGTTTGCTCGAAAAAAATGCGAGTGAAGTGAAATCAGGGGCAGGTCAATATTTTACACCAAGGGTGCTTATCGATACGATTGTAAAACTTATCGACCCACAGCCCGGAGAGCGTTGCCATGACCCAGCAGCTGGAACTTTTGGATTCATGATTGCAGCGGACCGCCATGTTCGCAACAAGACGGACGATTATTTTGAATTATCTCAAGATGAAGCGGAATTTCAGAAATATAAAGCATTTAGCGGTGTCGAGCTTGTTAAAGACACACATCGTCTTGCCACAATGAACGCTTTACTTCACGATATCCAAGGTGAACTAATTTTAGGTGACACGCTTTCCACTTTAGGCGAGGGTTTGAAAAATTATGATGTTATTTTAACGAATCCGCCTTTTGGAACGAAAAAGGGCGGGGAGAGAGCGACCCGTACAGATTTTACTTACACAACATCGAACAAGCAGCTAAACTTCCTTCAACATATATACCGTGCCTTAAAAGCAAATGGCAAGGCACATGCAGCCGTTGTTCTCCCTGATAATGTGCTGTTTGAAGGTGGCGTTGGCGCAGATATTCGCCGTGACTTAATGGACAAATGCAATCTCCATACGGTTTTACGCTTGCCAACAGGAATTTTCTATGCCCAAGGCGTAAAAACAAATGTCTTATTTTTTACTCGTGAAAAAACAGATGTTGGCAATACAAAAGAAGTATGGGTGTATGACCTTCGCACGAACATGCCGTCATTTGGGAAGCGAAACCCATTAACAGAAGCTCATTTTGAAAAATTTATAGGAGCCTATACAGCGGAGGACAGAACGAAAGTAGATGATGAACGGTGGAATGTCTTTACGAGGGAAGATATTGCGAAAAAAGATGACAGCTTAGACATTGGCTTGATTGCCGATGAATCACTATCCATATACGAAAACTTGCCAGACCCAATTGAATCAGCAGAAGAAGCGGTAGGAAAGCTAGAACAAGCGATTTCTTTACTAAATGAAGTGATTGCTGAATTGAAAGAGGCGGAGCAGCAAACTTTTTATAAGCCATCTAACGTAGAAACGCTAAAAGTGGCGGAAACAGCTGAGGTGCTTCGGAATGAGTAAAACAACGAAGAGAAAGATGCTGGACGAGCTTTTGGAAGAAGCGTTAGTACCAGAAGAAGAGCAGCCTTATGAAGTACCAGGGAATTGGGTGTGGGTTAGACTTAAAACAATTAATATGAGTAAAACTAGTAACATTAAACCTAAAGATTATTCAGATGAGATATTTGAATTGTATAGTGTTCCAAACTTTGCAATTGATGAACCAGAATATCTTTCCGGAGAAGGAATTGGTTCAGATAAACAGTTAGTGAAAAAAGACAATATTTTATTATGTAAGATAAATCCGAGAATAAATAGGGTTTGGATTGTTTCAGATAATAAAGGTCAATATCAACAATTAGCATCTACAGAGTGGATTGTTATTGAAAATAATCAAGTAGTTTATCCTAAATACCTATTAAACTTATTAAAAGCACCTTATTTCAGAAAAATGCTTACATCCAATGTGTCTGGCGTGGGTGGTTCACTTACAAGAGCGAGGCCGAAGGATGTCGAAACATATCCAATTGCATTTCCTCCATTAAAGGAACAAAAACGAATTGTTGAGAAAATTGAGCGACTTTTTTCAAAACTTGATGATAGTAAACAGTTAATTGAAGAAGTAAAAGCCTCCGTTGAACAACGCTGGGAAACTGTAGTTGAAATGGTTTTGCATGGGGATTTAACAAAGGAATGGCGTATTCAAAATTCGGAGATTGAAAGCGCACATAAGTTGTTTGGAAAAATTCAAGCATACTACAAAAAAAAGACGGAAACAGAAGAACAAGAACCAATACCTTCCCTTTATCAACTACCTTCCAGTTGGAAATGGGTAAGGTTGAAAGATGTAATAGAAATCAATCCTCCCAAAAAACGCATGTCAGATGTTGCTGACGAACAACTATGTACATTTATACCAATGCCAGCGGTCAGTGACAAAACTGGTGAAATTGCGGCTCCAGAAATAAGGGAGTTTGAACAAGTTAAGAAAGGTTATACATTTTTTATCGAAGGAGATATTCTTTTTGCAAAGATCACCCCTTGTATGGAAAACGGAAAAACTGCCATTGCAGAAAACTTAATAAATGGATTTGGTTATGGCTCAACGGAATTCCATGTTATTAGAACGAATCCTCATATCAATTCAAAATTGATTTATTACTTATTACGTTCAAAGAAATTTCGTTCATTAGCGAAATATGAAATGACAGGTGCAGTAGGTCAACAACGTGTTCCGAAAATATTTTTAGAGAACTATTTATTTCCCCTACCACCTAAAGAAGAACAGGATGTCATCGTTCAGTTACTAGATAAATTACATGAGAAGGAAATGAAAATACAACAAATAGAAAGTTTAGAAGATAAAATAGAATTGATTCGCCAATCCATTCTAAACAAAGCCTTCCGCGGCGAGCTTGGAACAAATGACCAAACTGAAGAAAGCGCCATTGAGCTTTTGAAGGAAGTGCTGGAATCTAGAAGATAAAGAATAATGGTAGCCTAATTTTTTTGCTATATTTTCAAAGGACCTTAGAAAATTAGAACCGTCTTCAAATCTGGTTAAGGCACCGTTTCAAAAAAAGAAACGGTGTCTTGTAAAAAAATTTACTGGGGGAGGGATTATAATGGCTATAGAAAACCTGATTAATGGAAACAAACTTCCTATTTTATTTGTAGGATCGGGCTTTAGTAGAAGATATATTGGTTCGCCTGATTGGGAGGGTTTGCTTAAAGAAGTTTATTACTTTATAGGAAAAACAGAACAAGAATATAAGGCATTAAAAGCTAGAGTCAAAAATGACTCAAATAATCGTTCCTTAACCGATGGGGAATTGAATGCAGTTATTGCATCTTTATCGGAGGAAATGTTTAATAATCATTATTATGAGAGTGAGTTAATGTCTAAATATCCAGATTGGCTTGGTGATGATATTTCGCCTTTTAAAAGATGTATTGCGAACATAGTAAGTAAAACAAACTTAATTGAAGAAAAAAAAGAAGAAATTACAATGTTGAAAAAGCTGCGAGGGAAAGTGGCATCTGTTGTAACTACAAATTATGACACTTTATTAGAAGAGATTTTTGGATTTCATGAAAATAGTATTTTTATAGGCCAGTCACAAATGTTTAATCCACTTTCAGTTGAAATAGACGAACTTTATAAAATACATGGTTGTGTTACTAAGCCAGAATTAATAATAATAACAGAACATGACTACCAGCAGTTTAAGGAACATGCAAAGCTGTTTAGTGCAAAGTTGCTTACTCTTATGAGTGAAAACCCCGTAGTTTTTATAGGATACAAAATAGGCGATCCAAATATTCAACAAACATTGATTGACTTGGTAAGTTGTTTAACTGCAGAACAAATGGAAAATTTACAAGAACATTTTTATATTGTTGAGTATCAACAAGGACTAGAAACTTTAGAAGAAAGTAAATACTTTTTTAGCGCAAAATCATATGAAGGAAAAGAAATGGTATTTCCCATATCAGTTATTAGAACTGATAATTATTTAGAGGTATATAGACAATTATCGATGTTAACACCTGCAATGAATATCAGCGCGGTTAAACAAGTAAAAAGAATAGTAAAGGATATAGTAATTGAATCAACAGCCACAACTCCGATGGAAGAACCGATAATTACAGTTCTTTTGGAGGATATTCAGCAATTGGATAAAATGGGTAGAAGCCAGAAGTTTGCTATTGCTATTGGAAACGTTAATAGCATAAAAGAATATGGTTACGGGTTAAAGCCGCATACAGAAATATTTGAAGATATTTTACTAGATAATAAGAGCATTGATCCAGAAAAGATATTGAGGGGGACTTACGAAAAGCATTATTTAAAAGTAAAACAAAATATTCCAATTTACAAATATGCCAAAGAAGTTAATGAGACAGTCTTAAACGAATGCCCAAAAGTTAAAGCATATATTTTAAATCATTCATCAATTGAAAGTTATTTGAATAGTGAGTTAATACGGTCTCTAAAAACTATTCCTATAGGGTGTGACCTAAAAAATATTCCAAGTGAATATAAAGGAACAATAAGAAGACGTTATTTATGGATTTTTAAAAATATAGAAAGGCTCAGTAAAGACGAGCTAAAGAATTTTTTATTAGGAGATTTACAACAATATCAGTCATTTGATGGTAATGCCAAGAGCTATTTTAATCGATTAATTTCAATTTATGATTATTTGGTTTATAAATAAAATAACCTAAAGAAGTGTTCCCATCATTGCGATGTGAATTTCTTTAGGTTATCCTCTTCAATTTTATTGTATTCATAGTATACTTAATTTTATTCCTAATGTCAATGGATAATAATGTAATTATGATTATAAAGTGGCAGGAGGTTATAGTTACACAGAAAAACAGGGAATTTAAGGGCAAAACAAGGAGGAATCATCGTGTTTATTGGCTAAAGTTTAACCAATATCCGTATTCTGCATGATTTGAGTGGAAATCAGTTGGCGGAAGAGGTTGGTGTAACGGAGCAGGCTATTTGGCAATATGAAAATGGATATATGTCTCCCAAACTTGAAGTGGTAAATAAGTTAAAGACAATTTTTAAAGTAAAATCTTCCTATTTTTATCATGAAGACCTATTAGCTGGGACAGACATGGCTAATATCCATGTTCAAAATATTGCTTATCGCTCTGAAACAATTAATTCATTAACGAAATCTCAAAGTGAATCGATGCATATAAGATTTCTTGATGCATTTTTTAAAAAAATTGAAAAGAAAATAAGCTACCAAAAAACACACTTCTGAAATTAAGAAACGAATCCATTTAGTTTATGAAAAACCATCCTGAATTGGATAGGGACAACCAGATACAGTATATAGCTAACTTAGCACGAAATAATATTGGGTTAGAAGCGAATTCTAATAGGAATTTACCGTTCTTTTTAGAGCGGGCGGGAGCTTTTATATTTGAAAAAGAAATTGGCGAAACGATCGATGCTTATAGTTTATGGACTACGGATAATAGACCTTACATTATTTTAGGGTCTATAAAAAAATCGGATGTTAGAAGGAACTTTGATGTAGCCCATGAATTAGGCCATCTACTGTTGCATTATAAAGTAGAATTCACGATGCAAGATAAAAATACACGGTTGATAATCGGACACGCGCTGGTTTGTGTCCCATTTATTCGTAGGTTGCTTTTCTCCTGCAAAAAGCCGAAGACTATTATCTTCGGCTTTTTAATATAATTATTGAAAAGCATAAGTTACATCTGTAATACTCTTTCTTGTTCGATATGAGCTTTTTTTACATTTAATTTCCACTTGCCAATCAGCATGACTATTAATGCCAAAAGAACAATTATACCAGCAAAAAGAAGTGCAGCTTTATAGCTGTTGTACACAGAAACTAGTTTTCCAGCGATAATCGGTCCGATAATTTGTCCAAAAGCATAAAATGTTGTAAGAATTGATACAATAGCTCCGCTTTGTGTTGGATATTGCTGACGAGCATAGGATGTTGTTAATGTGACAATCCCGACAAATGTTAAGCCAAATAAAAACGAAGACAGAAGCACACTTCCGACTGTTTGTGAGAATACTGGCAGCAATATACCGAAAACTTGGAGAACATAAGCGATAACCAATATTTTGATAGCAGAAAACTTCTCCATTAACATCGTCCATATAGGTGCAGAAGGTACAGCAGCAATACCAACCATGACCCAACTGTAAGCTGAATAAGGTGCAAGTGCGGGGATATTATGAATAATATCCACTAAAAACGTGCCCGTAATAATATAACCAAGTCCTTCGAATCCATATGATGCAATAAGCCATGGCATAAATCCACGTGCGATTTGTGTATCAGTCGATTTTGTAGGTTTCTTGTGGTCTTGTATGTGTAATTTTCTCCATAAGTAAAATGTAATGAGGAAAAATAGCACAGATAGGATACCTAAACCAATCCAAGCACCCTCCCATGCAAATCGTCTTTCGAAATAAGGCACGAAAAGCCCTGAAATCGCAATTCCAAGTCCTATGCCACTAAACACATACCCTGACCATTTTGTTAAAAAATGCTTCGCTAAATAATCCATAATAATACTAGACGTTAACACGAAAATTAATCCACCTGTAATACCTGCGATTAGCCGAAATACAATCCAAACCATGTAGGAATCAATAATGCCCATCAATATAATAGACAAAACATTAAGGATCACGCTAAACAATAACACAGACTTTCTCTGCCGATAAATAAATCCTGCCCACAAGGCTCCGATAAAATAGCCAATATAATTGCTAGAGGCTAAATACCCTGCTGCTTCAAAAGAAAAGCCTACATCTTGCCGCATATATGGAAGAATTGGTGTGAACGCAAAACGGCTAATACCCATTGCAATGACAAGCAGTAAAATTCCGCCAAATAAAACCCCGACTTGTTGACGTTTCATCTTTTTTCTCCTTTAAATAGTAAGCTTTTTGTTTAATAGTAAGTTAATTTATAGGATAATAGATGTTAAGGTATAAATCTAATATATAGATTATATAAATTTATAAATATTTTTTATATAAAGGAAGATACGATGAATTTACATGCGCTTCGTTTATTTACAAAAGTAGCTGAATTAAAAAGTGTATCGAAAGCGGCTGGGCAACTGATGATTAGTCAACCTGCTGTCACAATGCAAATACGTAATTTAGAACAAGAGTTAGGCTTGAAGCTTATTGAAGCAGAAGGGCGCGGGATTAGTCTTACAAGTAATGGTGAATTTTTGTTTAAAGAGGCACAACGTCTGTTTAATTTGGAAATGAATATTGAACAAAAAGTTAAGGAATTAAAATCTTTAGGAATTGAGGAGCTTCATATAGCAGCAACCCATGTGCCAGCACATTATTTATTGCCAAAATGGATTGCGAAATATAAACAAATGTATCCTGATATAAATATTGAAGTAAATACAAATAACTCCAAACAAGTTCTTGAAGATTTGTTACAGTACAAAATCAATGTGGGCTTTGTTGTGCAGGAAGACGGGTATCATGAGGATGTTGATTACACGCTTCTACGTAATTTAGAGTACTATTTTATTGTTCCGTATGATGATGAACTTGCGGGGGAGGAAGTAGGGTTAAACGATCTCATGAAGAAACCTTTTATTTTAAGAGAGGATGGAAGTTCGACAAAAGAATTGCTAGTAGCCCTTTGTAAAATTCATAAATCCCCGCCTCCTAAAATGGGGCTTCAATTAAGTGGTATTAACGAGTCGATTCAAGCTATTGCGGCAGGGTATGGAGCAATGTTAGCCCCTTCTATTGCAGTTCAAGAACAAATCAATAGAAAACAGATTGCGCAAGTTCATGTGAAAAATATAGACATAGAGCGCCCGATTTACTTGTGTATGAGAAAAAACGAAGTGAATTTATCGGCTTATGTTCAAGCGTTTATAGATATCATTAGTGCTGAATAATGGGGTGCGGGGGCAGGTTTCGTGTCCCATTTAACATAAAAAGCCTAACCATACAATGGTTGTAGGGGTAGGTGGTATTTTAATAAAGATTTTCTTAGAACAGAAAGATAATCAATGGACGGTTGTTAAAACTGACGAATACACTTTACCCGAATATAAAGAATGGGTGAAGGAAAAGGCGAAACGATAGTTTTTTGTTTAGCTTACAGCGCTACAAAAGGGGGTATGAATTTGAGGTCAAAGTTGCAGAAAAGACTTTTATATTTATATACAGGGGAGTCAACGGCATTATGTGGTTTTATAATTGTAAGTTATTTACTGAATAAGGCGTATCCTCAATTACAACTGTATTCGCTTTATTCATTTTGGTTCTCTTTTTTCTTTTTGGAATTTCTGTTAGCGCAAGGAAGTATGTACTGGTATTCAAAATGGAAACGATTAAAAACAGAAAATACATCGGTAACTCCGATTCGAATTGTTCGACAATTAAAGAAAATAAAAAGATGGAATATTGGGCTTATTATCGCCTTGCCCCTTGCTTTTAGTATTGACTTCTTTATATGGTTTCCGCAATTTCCTATAGGTGGCTTATCCATTGCAGGATGTATCTATTTTTTTGCAATCCTTGAGTATATCAATTATTTTCACATTCAACTTTCATATGATAATTATTCTGATATTAAATATCTTTTAAAGTCAAAAAAATTGAAGCAGGCGTGTTTAAGCAAGGATTTTGAAAGACTGTAAAGATTGAGTAAGAATCGGGGAACTTACTTTGATATGGTTTTCTGATTCTTTTTGTTTTAAATAAATGTTTGATTTTAAAAACAAGCTTTATATATATTCGTTCAGGGAGTGCCATGCCCTTATCGAATTGACACATCACTATTGTTGTTATATAATGAATGACAGTCATTCATTATTAAGAGAGAGGAATTAAGATATGTCCAGCGGTTCTGATGGAAAATATGAAAAAATTTTAAAAGCATCGATTGATGTTATTTCTGAAAAAGGTCTTGATAAGACTTCCATTTCAGATATTGTAAAAAAGGCTGGAGTTGCACAAGGAACTTTTTATTTATATTTCTCTTCAAAAAAGGCATTAATACTAGCTATTGCAGATAACTTACTTACCCTTACATTAGAAGCAATTAAGGAAAAGGTTCAAGGGAAAGGAGATTTTTGGGATATACTAGAGATTACAATTGATGAAACCTTTCATTTAACAGAAAATCACAAAGATGTGATTGTCCTTTGTTATTCTGGGCTTGCTATAGATCATTCAATGGATAAATGGGAATCAATATATCAGCCTTATTATTATTGGCTTGAGGAAATCATAACAAAGGCCATTCATAACAACGAGATCATTAGTGGTATTAATGTGAAATGGACTGCTAGAACGATTATAAATCTTGTTGAAAATGCAGCCGAACGATTTTATATAAGCAAGGATCAAGATGAGAGCCTAGAAGTAATGAAAGCTGAGCTATTTAACTTCTTAAAAAGGGCGTTATATAGAACATAGAAGAGTAAGTATTGGATGCAATCCAATATTTTTTGCAGCTTTTAATGACTGACGTTCATTCAGTGAAGGGGATGTGTAAAATGGTTTGGGGCGTATTATTAGTCGCAGGAATTTTGGAAGTTGTCTGGGCTTCTTTTCTTAAATATGCAGATTCCCTTTTAGATTGGATTCTTATCCTTTTTTTAATTTTAATAAGTTTTCTTTTACTCCTTCAATCTTATAAAAAGATTCCAGCTGCAGTAGCCTATACTGTTTTTGTGGGTATTGGGACTGCTGGGACTTATTTTGTGGGTTTTTTTTTAGGTGAATCTTTTTCATTTAGGCAAATATTATTCCTATTGCTTTTATTAGCTGGAATTACAGGGATGACGATATTTACTAAAGAAGAAACCGAGGAAACGAGAGGGGATTATTAATGGCTTGGGGCTTATTAGTACTAGCAGGTATTGAAGAAGTCACTGCTACAATTGCAATGAAATATATGAACGATACGAGAAAAAAGTGGCCAATTTTCGTAATGATAATAGGTTTTGTACTTTCATTTTACTGTCTATCGAAAGCTATGAAGGTAATCCCTGCTGGGGTTGCTTACGGAGTATGGGCAGGAATAGGCAGTGTAGGAGTGGCTTTAGCAGGTATTTTATGGTTTAAAGAACGCTTGAATGTTTTTCAATCTATATCACTAGGTATGATTATATTAGGAGTCATTGGTTTAAGGATAACATCGTTGTAAAAAGTCTGTATCTACTTTCTTGACATAGTATCAGTTTGTTCAATAAAAATATGGAATTTCATCCTGATTACTGTCAAAGCATTTTAGATTTTTCTTATTTCGTTCAAAACGAGCTTTGATATATTCTTGTTCAATTGGAGAGAAAACTTTCTCCCAAGGGAAGTCAAGCGCCAATTTTACATATGGGAGGTGGCGCAAAGAGGAAAAGTCTTCTTGCATAAATGAAAATGAGGGTTGAAGGTAGATTACATTAGAATAAGATTCTGGGCTAATAGAGGTAGCCATAATGGACTCCTTTCGTAGTAGTGGTTTAGTCACTTCTATTTTACCAAAGGATACTCATTATGGCTTTTCTTTTTGCCCTGACGAGCAATGTTTCTGTCCCCCATAAAAACCCAGTAAAAATTTAGGGTACTTACATTGAGAAATGGCTGATTTTAGTCATATTTTGCCTAATACGGCGTTTGACAAATCAATTTGGACTCGTTCCAAGTAGCTGTGGGAACACATTTGTAGTTAAATATTAAATTAAGTTAGTATTATCAAGGGTCTAGGAATTTTGTCCGTTGGCTCAAATATTAAAGAAGTAATTGAATGTGTAAGTACGTTACCATTTTACAAATAAAAAATTAAGCATATCGTTTTTCCTCAGATGCGGCGGCCTGTTCTGAAGTCGACATAGATGATTTTGTCGGTTTGTTGAATTGCTGCTCCAAGTCTTTTTTCATCCTTATAATTGTTTTTACCTCAATACCATCTTTAGGGTCTAATTCTCTCAAGATGTGAATTAACTCCTTTTCTTCCGGAGTTAAGTCTTTTATAGCCTCTTTATATTTTTCTTGGTGTTCCTGAATAGGCGGAATGTTTATCAACTCATCTTCCGACTGTGTAAGTATGTTACCACTTTTCGAAATAGTAGCGTCACTATTTTTATATTCTTCCCCAGTTAGTAGCCAATCAATAGATACATTAAAATATCTTGCAATTTTCACTACGAAGACGGAAGATGGATGTGTTTTTTCATTTTCCCAATCGCTAATTCTACTAGATGAAGTTCCTATCGTCTTAGCTAGACCATCCATTGATATACCTTCATTATTTCTCAAATCTTTTAAACGTTGACCGAATGTCATACATTACACTCCATTCATGTAGTATTATTTAAAAGAACAATCCAAATATGGAATATTTTTGTTGCAAACACTCCGTAGATGGAGTACTATTAAATCAAATGGTAAGGTACTTACATAAATCATAACAAAAAACGGTACTCGAAACGTATTGAAATTTAAAAGAAGAAAGGAGAAATCTATCTTGGATATTCGACAAGGCAAATAAGTCGTGAAAATGATTGGTGCTAAAGTGGTAGTATACGTTGGTGGCAGGAAAGTAATGCGTGTATTAAGAGAAGATGCCTAAAAACGAAGCAACTATTAATTAAAACAACAAACTTCTTGAACCATTTTACAACATTGATGAAAGGAGCTGGGTAAATGTATGGCAGTTAGAAAGCAAAAAGTCACAGAACTAGGTTGGAAAATTAAGAAGATATTGGCGGAAAGGAAAATTACGCATTCCGAGTTTTGCAGAGAAAATAAAATACCGATACCACGGCTTTCGGAAATCATCTCTGGAACTCGACCTAATAAAAAGTACAAGAAACTCATCTTAGAATTACTCAAAATTAAGGACTCGGCTTGATGCGAAAGGACTATTGCGGATGAGGAAGTGAAAAAAGCCCATGAAAAATTAAATGATTTGCTAACGTAGAATACGAGACTATCGGTGTCTTTGCAGATATTTTCAAAGAGCTTTCAGACTTTTAACAACACCTTTTTGTTATTTTAATGGATGTAATTTTTCCCTTTTTAACTTCTGTTTTTTTTTGGTTTGATAATAGGTAAATATACCTATATAAATTATCAAAAATAGTACAAAAGTCGCGATAGGTAGCTCTGTATTTTCTTTAAAGAAAGGATATGAATAATATGAATTACAAAAGTGCTAGGCTCGCCTTTCGTTTTTCCTTGTAACATCTATAATCTAGCAATAAATTTAACATGTTCATATAGAAGGGACAGATGAAGGTAATGGTAGAGCTTTTTGTTAAACCGCGTGCTACTTACGATCTTTTAATAAAAAAAGGAACAGATATTCAGTTTGATGGACGGTTTTGTGATACATTAAATGATAATCATTTTTCAAAAGATGATTTCCACAAATTGACCGAAATCTATGAAGTTTTAAAGGATAATCTTGATGAAATTATTCGCTATCTCGAATATTCCCTGCTAGAGTTAAAGATTGATGATCAGCCTAAGCTAGAGAGCGAATTCATTAAATCATACGTTGTTCATTTTTTTACTAAGGAAAGAAACCAGGAGTATGTCTATAGTATATTGCCTTTTTTCATTCAATTTAAAAAACAAAAATATAATGTTGCAAAACTTAATCACGTTTTTAACCAATATCATTTTTACTTATTTACGAATTTGTTAGCGAAGAAAGCGTTACATCCTAAAAAGTGCCTTGAGTTAATGACAAGCCTCCAACGTGCAGTTAATATTGAACAACAAGTGTTGATTGAAGTTTATTCTGAAAGCCTTCTAGAACAAATTGCTTCTGGTATTGCCAAAATTATGGACAAAAATGCTGAGATTATGTTCATCAAGTCACTAATTCAAAGCCTTGATGTTGAAAATGAAAATATTCAAACAGTAACATCTGCTACTGAACAGCTATCTGCTACTATTGCAGAAGTGGCAAATACAGCAACAATCGTTTCAACCCAAACACAAGGAGCGGTTGAGAAAGTAAACGAAGGGAAAAGTGTGATAGAGCAAGCGTTAGGCGAAATTATGCATACTGAGCAAGCATTCGGTAATATTATTAAAAATTTCAGTGAACTGCAACAATACATTAAAAATATTGAAAATATTGTTCAGCTCATTAACGGCATTGCCGATCAAACGAATTTACTAGCTTTAAATGCTTCCATTGAAGCCGCCAGAGCTGGTGAGCATGGCAAAGGATTCGCTGTTGTTGCGGGCGAAGTGCGCAAGTTAGCGGAAAGCACAGTGGAATCTTTGAAGACAGTTAATATGAATGTAGATAGCTTGCGTGAATTTTCAACAGTAATTTCTCAATCTATTGATAAAACAACAGATATCATTAAAAAAGCAACAACTGATGCATATGATACTTTACCAATTTTAACCGACATCGTTCACGTTGTTGAGAAAATTCAAGATGGTACCGCAAATACAGCAGCAATAACAGAGGAGCAAGCGGCAGCGATTGATGAAATTGCCAATCGAATGCAGGAGCTTGCCAATCTTTCAGACGATGTTAGAATACTAGGCACAAAGACAGGAGCATCTATTTATGAACTAAGTAAAGTCATTGATGTTTTTAGGCTAGAAGCTATTTCAAAAAATAATGTTAGACTATCAACACCAGCATTATTGTATCTATCAAAGACAGATCATATATTATGGAAATGGCGGATTTATAATATGTTTTTAGGGCTTGAGCAGATTGATCCAAAAACAATTGCCTCCCATAAAGACTGCCGTTTAGGGAAATGGTATTTCAATCATGATTCGCAAGAACGGTTTGGTCATCTAGAAAGCTTTAAGAAACTTGATCCCCTCCATGAGCTTGTTCATGTTGCTGCAAGACAGGCTGCAGAGTCTTACCAAGAAGGAAATCGTTCAGCCGCTGAAACGCATTTGTTAGAATTGGAGCGCGCCTCCAATGGAGTAGTCGAATTGATTACCGAGCTTTTGGATAAAATTGAAAGTGAACGAACGGCATTGGGGATTTGTTGAATATGAAGAATCGGGAAACTTACTTTCGTATCATTTCTCGGTTTTTTTTTGTTTTAATTAAAGTTTAATTAAAATATCGGCAGACCGGAAAACTAATAGTTACGGAAAAATTAGGTAATGTATAATAACAAGGAGATGTTTGGAATAAAGTTTTGACAACACGGTAAGCCAGTAAGGGAGTACATGTATTATCGAACACAAGCGGTGATAAAAAATGATATTACTACTCTGTGGGAAAGGTACCCATATTTAAAAGATAATATTGACCGCACACAAGGAATCAATGTAGAAAAAGATGAAGTTGAATCTTTAAATGATGTAATGATTTGAATGTTTAGTTTGCCATTTTCATCAATAATTTTATTCATTCTTGCAGGGGTTATGGATACGTGAAGGGAAGCCGTACTGGTATGGAGTAATCGGAGGGATTATTTTAGTTTTGTACGGAATCGTTTCCACTTTACAGAAGTTCCCTTCATTCGGAAGAGTATATGCGGCCTATGGTGGAGTATTTGTTTAATTGGGGTTTCCATCATACTTTGGGGTCCAAGGCATTAAATGAAGATGTATAGCATTTTGTAAAATTAATTGAAAGGAAGCAAGAGGAACGTCCGAGACCACTGAAAAAAATTGAGCCATTTCAAACTTATTGTCCTAGAATCACTTTTATTGTCCAATAAGAGGCATTTATTGTCCGATTGCCATATATTTGAAATATATGTGCGTTATGAAAGCTCCTTTTTCAGTAATATTGAACCGTCTCCTGCTTCCTTCTTTTCACGCAACAATGTTTCGATTTTCTAGCAGTTTAAGAAAAACTTCCTCAAGTGTATCGGTCTGATATTTCGTATAAATTTCTTGTAAGCTGCCGCTTTCTTTCACTTGGCCTTCGAATAAAATGACAACACGGTCTGAGATTTCGGCAACATCTCTCATAATATGGCTGCTTAAAATGACAGTTTTGCCTTCCTCCGTTAATTCCTTAACAACCTTCTTAAATTCAATTACCCAATAAGGGTCCAAACCGTTTGTAGGTTCGTCAAAGATATAGATATCCACATCAGCAAGAAGGGTCTGTGCTAAATTTACGCGCTGTGACATTCCTTTTGAAAATGAACCGATTTTTTGATTGCGGACGTCCCATAGGCCCACTTTTTTAATGATTTCAGTTACATCTTTATAACTTGCGCCTACAAATGTTCGATAATATGTTAACACTTCAATTGGAGAAAGCTCTGCAGGGAAGTTCATATGGTCAGGCATATATCCAAACCATTTTTTCTTTGATGTATGGAATTGGATTGTTCCAGATGTAGGCTTCTCAATCCCAGTTAGTAATTTTATAAGCGTACTTTTTCCTGCTCCGTTTCCTCCACAGAAAACGACACACTCTCCTTTTTTAATAGAGAGGTCTGTTGAAGATAATACTTGTTTTTTTCCGAAGGTCTTTGTTAAATTTTCTGCATGTAGTACAATATCCGCGTTAACCAAGTCGTTCCCTCCTCTTTTTGATTGTAAAATTCGCAACTAGTAACGAAATAACAATCATTAGACAGGATGATAGTACAACGTAATTCGTTAAACTGCCGTTATGGCCCCATTTATCGATTAGTAAATATTGCGGGCCAAAAATATAGTTAGCATTAAGCTTCGTGATCGACCAGACACGTAAAGATTCAATCGGATTGGATAAAACTAATAAAAGCATGCTATTTAATTTATATGAATATGGAATCCAATCAATAATCGAAAAAATAATAAATTCATAGCCGAAAACTAGAAAGCTCCATATAAATAATGCATAAGACAATCCTTGCATTCTCGTAACACTAATGGTTCCTACAAATATTGATAGGGCTGCGAAAATGATGATAAGGAAAATATTTAATAAGATAAATGTTGTAAAAAAGCTAAGTTCTGCGCCATCAGTTGTAAAGGATATGATAACCCCGAACAATCCGTAAGAAATTCCTAAAGCGACTAGTAAAGAGATACAAAGTGCAACAAATTTACTAAATAAATAATAAAAAAATGGCTGCTGGTATGTTCGATAAAGTGTTAACCGTCCATCTTCCTTATCGGCGACAATCGCATTCGTACCAAATAGTAAACAAATGATAGGTAAGACCCATAATGATAAATTCATTAACATCGCCATTGCTCGGTCATAGCCAGCTTTTCCATTACTTTCAATATTTGGCTGTTCTGCCGGCATTTCTTTAAGACCGAAATAGGAAGGGTCGATTGTGCCAGTGTCAATTTTTGTTCCCACTGAAGCAAGGCCATATGTTATTTCACGCGGATCTGCTTCTAAAGATTTCAGACCGTAAAAATAAAACAGTGCGGCCATTAGCATAAGTAGGAGCATAAAATTCAGGAGCCATTTGCTTCGCAACAACAGACGTAATTCATATCCAGTCATCGAGTACAGCGTCTGAAATAATTTCATTTGTAATCATCCCTTTATTTCATGTCATGTTCTGTATCATGCCCATTATTATGTCCAGCGTCCTTTAGTTCTTGTACATCTGCTTTTAGTACCTCGTCTGGAGTGTACAATTCGCCGCCATTCTCAGCTTGGAATGTTTTTGCATCTTCTGAAGAGGAGAAAGCCACAAATCCGTAATTCATCGGTGAATCAATTTTACTACCTTGAATAAAAGTAGCTTCATTCATATCAATCCACTCCGTTGTCTTGTAATCATGTACAAAAATATTCGTGGTCTGTTCTAGATTGTCTTTTAAAAAGACGACCATGCAGCCGATATCGTCAAACTTTTTTGGTGTACCGTCCTTCATGATTACCTCACTTGAAGCTTGAAGATTTTGTATCCCCATATGACACTCATCACAGCTATCAACGCCTAGATCAATAGGTTGGGGCTCAAAAGTACTTTTAGAAGAGCAGCCAACTAAAATTGTAAATAAAATCATAACAAGTACTGAAAGATTACGCATCATTTTTCATTCTCCTTGTCATCCATAAAATTAAGAAACTAAGTGACATAAACGATAAGAAAAATCCACCTTTTTTCACGTTTACGGCACTGTTCACTTCACTAAGATTCTGTTCGTTTGTATTCATTTTTTCAAACTCGGGCTCAATGACTACTGGCATTTGAATTGGATATTCATCAACAATGAACTGTTTTGATGGAATAGGTACAAATTGTTCGATCGTATTCCATAAGCGAACAGCTGGGCTACCTGAGAATAATTGTAAATAAGGTTGGCTAGTTGTTAAATGATAGAAAACGTCACCGCTTTTATAAGCATATGCATTTGTTTCATCACGATTATATTGCTGTAGTTGTGCTGGGTTAGATGTACAAACAGAAGCATATATAGTTGGTTCGTTGCGATCCATCTTTAAGTGGTACTGGTCATCCCAATAGTTGCCGAAGCCGTCACGGCTAAACACATTCTCGTTTTTTTTGTCAGTGATGATTTGCTCGTTGTTATTAAGAAAATTATTTAAATAAATTTGATTCTCATCAGAGTCTTTGCCAATTTCCATTCCTTTATCATTTTCATCAAACTCATTGAATGTAATCGTATTTCTAATCCCATTTTCAAAGTAGATGCCTTTATTATTTTTTTTAATAATATTTGTTAAAATTGTAGAATCAAAGGTATCAAATAAAAAGATACCCGCTCCTTCAACTGTTGTATTCGCATAGAGGTAATTTTCTTTGATTAAAACGCGCTTGCTTTGCATAATCATTAAGCCATTGCGGTTTTGTGTCGCTTCGTTTTGATAAATTACTACATCCACTGAATCCATCGTATGAATTCCATATCTTGTTTTTGAAACTATATTTCTGCTAATTTCACTTGAATTTGAATACGATAAATAAATGCCATCATTTGTATTAAAAATAGTATTATTTCCAATAATGGAATGGGGTGCTTCTATTAAATAAATACCATGACCTTTATGAAGATTTTTATCAAGATAACTTGTTATGGCGTTATGCTCTATTTGATGGCCATAGCTCTTTTTGACTACAATTCCATGAAAGACGTTATAGAGCTTATTATTTTTAAGAACACTTCGATTTCCGTTTACATGAATTCCAGCGTTTTGTGAACCGCTGCCTTCAATTTGCAAGTTTTCAATTGTCACATCATCGGCATTTACTGTAATTACATCGCCTTTGTTTGGCCCAATAATTGTAGCCCCTTCTTCCCCTTTAATAGTCATCGGCATGTTTACTGTAAAATTCCCTTTATATATCCCTTCTTTTATTGTCACAGTGTCATGTTCTACTGCTGTTTCTAGCACAGTTTGCAATTGATGTTCATTGTTGACAATGAACTCTTCAGCCGAAGCTGGACTACTGAAAAAGAATATAGCAAGTAATAATAAAAAGTATGTTTGCCATTTCATGACAACGGACTCCTTTTAAGAAGGCGCCCTACATAATTTGAAGAGCGCCGTTTTTAAAGTTTTATTTAGTGACTCATAACTGCCTTGTCATCGTCTAATCCATCTTCAGTAACTTTAAGGATGGCAGCTGCTCCTTTTTGAACATGATTAAATTGATGAGTAACGATTGAGTAGCTTCCTACTTCGGTCACTGTAAATTCGACAACAACACCGCCACTAGCTGGTACTAACACAGTTTGCATGCCTTTCAAATGGTTGTTTGGTGCAGGGTTTCCATCGAGATAAATATCATCGAAAACGGTTCCAACTACATGGAAGGAGCTCACTTCGTTTGGACCAACATTATTAAAATAAATTCTTACACGGTCGCCAACTTTAGCAAGTAAAGGTTTCTCTTTTAAAGTAAAGGTATCGCCGTTTGTATTACGGTCCCCGTCTTTTAACGCTTTTGTAGAGAAAACAACTTGGCTAGGTTCACCGTTAGCAAAGTCATTTAAATCGTTATATTTATACCACTCGTTTTGAATAATTAGGAATTCACGGTCAATTTGATTATCTGTTGGATAGCCATTTTTCGGTTTTACGATAATCGTTCCGTGCATACCATTCGCGATATGGGAAAGAACAGGTGCAGTTCCACAATGGTACATAAACACGCCAGGATTATTAGCTGGATAAGTGAATGTTCCAGCTTCATTAGGTTGAACATTTGTAAAGCTTTTCGATGGTGCAGCGTGTACGGCATGGAAATCCATGCTGTGCGGGATTGCTGGGTCCATATTTTTTAAAGTGAAGTTGATGACATCACCTTCATTTACAATAACGACCGGACCAGGTGCTTGGCCGTTAAATGTCCATGCTTTATAAATATTTCCTTTATCAATTTCAATATCTGTAATTTGTGAAGTCATTTCTACATTCACTTCATGCTCGCCAACCCTCTCCACTTTTAGTGGGATTGGTTCTTGATTTAGCCCTTGATGTGGTTGAATTACTTGAGATTCTGGTGGCGCTGCATCTACATTAACTTTTGGTTCTTTGTCTTGTTTGGCAACATCTTGGGAGCCACATGCTGATAAAATTGACATTCCTAACATTGTGCTTACAATAATTCCAGTTACCTTTTTCATTGTTTGTACCCTCCATTTTTTTAAAATGATAATTTTAGATGTAACTTTAACGAAAGCTTAAGGTTGTGAAATACATCACAAGTGGAATTGCATACATAAGGAAATTATTTTTTCAGCCCCCTCTTTCGCTGCAAACATATGGTTTCCATAACTTATGTGCAAAATATTGCACAAAAACTATACTAATAATATATAACTTAACTACTATAGAAATCGTGATAAACGTCACAAACTCCCCCTAAGATTTGAATAGTTTTTGAATATTTTGTGATAGAATTGTGTACAAAAAAAGTAATGCCCCCGATTGGTACTAACCTACTTTCCCTATAGGTACCTGACCTCACATATTGATGCTATAATTGTAGAGTGAAAATTTGAACGGAAAAAACGGCAGGAGAAAGCTGAATTGCTGATGGTTTGAATTCAATGGAGGATTTTGCAAGTAGACTAAAGTATTTAGAGGCTGTGTTAAAAAACGCAAAAACTAGAAAGGGAAAAAATGTGGTAACGTTCTCTACTTTTCACAGTGCAAAGGGGCTAGAGTTTGAGCACGTTTTTATGGTTGACTTAATAGATGGAATCCTTCCCTCATCGGACGAATATAGAAGTGGAACGGCAGGTGCCAATGCAATGGACGAGGCGACCCGCTTGTTCTATGTCGGAATGACACGGGCGAAAAAACACCTAGAGTTGATTGGATATAGGGAAAGAGATGGGGAAAAAGTGCAGGAATCCTCCTTTGTTTCTTATGTTAAAAGTATTTTGAGTCCGCCAGCTGAAAGGGTGAAAGTAGATAAAGATGTAGTTCATGTCGAAGTCAAAAAGAAAGTTAGAGTTGGAACTACGACCATCCCTTATAATCCTAATGCTATTAGGGAACAGGGCGAATTGCAAAAAGGTAAGCTAATTAAGCATCGGGTTTTTGGGCGCGGTGAAATCGTAAAATTGAGCGAAGATTTAATCGAAGTTCGTTTTCAAGCGGGAGTCAAAAACCTTGCGGTGCAGACTTGCTTGGAGATGGGGCTGCTAGAGCCAGTATAAGGGTGCCTGACCCCTTTTCGATAGCAGCCCACATCATTTATTTTAGTGGCATCCTTGCCTATGGGTGGATTCAAACAATGAATTATATACCAGATATTGAGAATGCTTCTGAAAATATGACGGTTCTTCAAAATGAAGTTGCTTTTGGATATGTAGAAAGAGGTTCTGTATACATATACCTAGTTCTCTCATTTGTATTTGTTTCCCATGACAAAACTTTCGTAAAGAATGTAGCAGATTTGCAATTTCATATTTCTGAGAAAATATTGCGCCAAGTATGATTGGAAATGTGTGGATGATTCAGCCATTCGCCTTCCGCCAGTGTCTCATATTTTCCTTTTCCAATTAATTATGCTATAATTATAGGAATAATACTAGAAGGGATGATGGGTGGACGATGTTAAACTAATCTTATTTTTAAAAGTTTGAAATTGTATATTTCAAATCATATGAAATAGGATTAGTCTGCCCATTTTTAATATACTAGTTGAGCTATCTATGGAATAGCTTTATTTAAGCACGATAAAAATGAGACTAATCCTTCCAAAATCAATTGGGGGGATTTTTTCATTATGGCTGAAAGTTGTATCATTCGAATCCTCCCTATAAAGAGAGGGATGACTTTATGAAGGAACTACTAAAATTACAAAGTATTGGGTATGAAATAAATGATGTAACCATTTTTGAAGATGTGACTGCAAGCGTTCAAGAAGGAGATATAATCGGTATCATTGGTAAAAACGGTGCTGGAAAATCAACGTTGTTGCAATTAATTAATAATGATTTATTACCGACAAATGGACAAATTACGTGGTTAGAGCCGAATTTGCAGATTGTTTTAGTTGAACAAGAAACAGAGACGTATTCTTTGGAGGAGATGACATCTTTAGAAAATATTTTGCTTGGGAAATGGCATGTACCAACAGGCGATTTTCCCCATTTGAGTGGTGGCGAAAAATTGAAAGCACGGCTTGCAAAAGGGCTTGCTAATAATGCCCATTTATTGCTTTTAGACGAACCGACCAATCACCTTGATGATTCAAGTAAGGAATTTCTCAAGGAACAACTGCAACAATATAAAGGTACGATTATTTTAGTTTCACATGATCGTTATTTCTTAGATGAGGTAGCAACAAAAATCTGGTCAATTGAAGGAAAAAAGGTTATCGAACACAAAGGCAATTATTCCAGCTATATGGAGGCCCGTGAGCGGAAAAGGTTAACACAAGCGCGGGAATATGAGAAACAGCAAAAAATGATTGAGCAAATTGAAGGGCAAATCAAAGAACTAAACTCTTGGTCAAAAAAAGCGCATGCCCAATCAACAAAAAAGGAAGGATTCAAGGAATACCATCGTGTTAAAGCAAAGCGCATGGATGCACAGGTTAAATCAAAACGAAAGCGTCTTGAAAAAGAACTTGAAAAGGCAGAAGTTGAGCGGGTAGAGCCTGAATATTCAGTGAAGTTTTCGATGAAAGCAAATAAGAGGCTTGGAAAACGTTTTTTAGAAGTTAAGAATGTAACAAAAGCTTTTGACGGGCGAATATTGTTTAAAGATGTTAATTTTACGATTCAGCATGGCGAAAAGGTTGCCTTAATTGGCCCGAATGGAAGCGGAAAAACGACTTTGTTAAAAATAATTATTGGCGAGGAAACAGCACAAGGTGAGGTCTGGATTTCACCGGCTGCTACTATTGGATATCTGACGCAAGAAGTGTTTGATTTGCCGCTTGACAAAACACCTGAGCAGCTTTTTTACAGAGCAACTTTCGAAGCAAGAGGAAAAGTTCAAAATTTAATGAAGCATTTAGGCTTTACGGCTTCCCAATGGAAGGAACCTATCGCGGCTATGAGCATGGGTGAGCGGGTCAAATGCAAGATGATGGCTTATATATTAGAAGAAAAAGACGTGCTCATATTAGATGAGCCAACAAATCATCTTGATTTGCCTTCACGAGAGCAACTGGAAAAAATCTTATCAGACTACAATGGAACGCTGATTGTAGTATCACATGACCGCTATTTTCTTGAGAAAACAACGAATAGCAAACTTGTCATTTTGAACAATAGAATACAAAAGCAATGGAAAGAAGAAATAATCCCCCAAAATGATTTTAATGAAGAGTTGCGGTTAAAGCTTGAGACAGAAAGACAAGAAGTCTTAGGAAAGCTAAGCTTTATGACACCAAAAGACGAGGCATACAGCGAACTTGATATGAAATTTAAAGAACTTACCGAACAAATAAGAGCACTTTCCAAAAAATAAAATGTATAAGGTTATATAAAGAAATAAAAGCCGATATTCGCGAAGCAGGAATAATCGGCTTTTGTTATACTAGTTTAACTAAAGATTCCCATTACTTATAACGTTCCATTATTTAAGCTCAATCAAGTAAAGCAGATTACCTTCAGGGTCACTGAAGTGCGCAATCCGGGTTGCATTTTCTTCCGTAATATGTGGGAATTCAACGCCACGGGATTTCAGTATTTCGATTGCAGGCTCTAATTTTTGTACTTCTAATCCAATAGAAATGTTATCTGCTCTTCCGGGTTGGGAACCTTGTTCTCTGGTAGGATGTATTAGACTAATTGTCAACCCCGGTGCTTCAATCTGAGCCAAATGCCCTTCCACTTCGTGTGTCAACTTTAACCCAAGGGTTTCGACGTAAAATTGTACTGCTTTTTTAAAATCGGTTACTATGATACTCATATTGCCACTCTTATACATTGTGTATCCCTCCATTTTTCAATCTTTTTTAAAATTATATTCAATAGTAGTTTTATTTACAAATTCTACAATCCTTTGTTTAATAACAGTGTCAACGAAGAATTTAAATAAGTTGAGAAACTTTATAAAAAAGGGAACGAATTTTTAAATCTTACCAATAAATTGAATGGGCGGGTAGCAAGCAAGGATGTCTTAACATCCGAGGAGTATATTTCATATATCGAAGCCCTTATGACATATGAGAAAGTGTTAGTGCAGAGTGGGATAAATCCAAGTGAAGGACCAATAAATCATTTATAAAATGATATGGGGAGAGAGGGAGATCATTGAAAAGAAATTGGAGCCAAAAGGAACTCGATGAACATTTTAGCTTATTGCCGAATGAAAATCATTTAGTGCTAAGTAAGAAGACAAGCGTAAACCGTTTAGGATTTGCTGTCCTTCTTAAATATTTTCAACTTGAGGCGTAGTTTCCCAACAAGAAGCAAGATGTGCCCAGGGATGTTGTTCAACATCTAGCTGATTAAGTAGCTGCTTCGGTTGAAGATTTTTTTGATAGCTATGGTTGGGGTGGAAAAGAAAGAAGTTATACAGAGCATCGAAAAGCAATACGTAATCTTTTAGGAAATCAAGCAAATAGCCCTTTTCGTGCGTGGAAAGTCGAACCTCCCTCTTCAGGAAGTTTGAAGAGAATGATTAAATCTGCTATCAATAATTTTGAAAAATTTATATGACACTACCCATCAATGGAGTCATTCAACACAAATGGAAAAGTATCATTATTAAACTCGATATGCATCAGCGAATACCAATTAAGTCAAAAGTGTTTTAACTTTAAGCATTGATTGGTATCGAGTAGTAGGGGGGAATCACCCTTCACTACTCGATTTTATTTGTTCTATAATTTCAAAAAAACCAGGAACATTTAAATCCACTTTATTTAATCTAGTAATAATACTTAAAATGATCTCTTGCTTAAGATCCTCTCTGTTTTTTGGGTGAGTTTGAAGTAATCGCTTGTTTATAATGGGTTCTAATAATTTAATAATCTTTTCGACATTCTGAGATTCGTACAAAACCTTCTCACTCCTTCTTTTGTTTAACAACTTCTGCAAGTTGTACAATAGCGTTTTCTAACGACTCTATCTTGTTTTCAAACCTATGAAGTAAATAAATACTAATAGCGATTGGAAAACCCATATTACCAATTAATGTAATGATGTCATAATCCAATACCTAACAACTCCTTCTTAGTTTTTCCAAAGTTTTATTACGTGTTTTAGAGACGGCCTGTTGGGAAATGCAAAGTATTTCAGCAATCTCTTTATCTTTTAAATCATCAATATATGACATTGATAATATATTTTTTTGATGTTGTGATAAAATGCGTAATTTCTTTATTAGCTCAACATTTTCAATATAATCCTCGATGTGTTTAGAATTTGTCAGATAATCATAGGTCTCTAATACCGCAATGTTGTCTATTAAAGTTATATTTTCCTCATCATCAATTGGTTTATCTAATATAACCATGTACCGTTCTTCTCTTTTTCTTTCACTTTTATCAAAATTGATTGAAAAGTAATAGATGTATTGCGAAAAGTAGCTTAATATCCTTACAGCGCGAAAATGTTCTTTAAACCTTTCATCTAATGCCTTCCGATTTTCAGGGGTTGGTTTTTTTTAAAAGAGCAGAAGTAAATTTTGATTTTCCTTTTCAGAGACAAATGTCTTTATAATTGGATTATCTAGTGCTTCTTTTGGAATTAATTGAGTTAGCATAAAATAAAATCACCCTCACAGGAATGTATGTTCTTTTTTTGTCCGAAAAAATATTTCACTTTTATAACCAAAAGGTAAAACAATTAATTACTATATAAAGTAAAATTTTCCTTTTAAAATACAACCTTTCGATTAAATTTTACAATATTAACCTTTTATTAACAATAAAAAAGAGAAAATATGTTCGTTGGTGGTATGTTGGATTTAGATATTTGTAAATGCTTTTTCACTAAACAGTAAGGAGAATGGATAGTAGTTTTAAAGGTTTTATGGAGTGGCGAGCATGCTTGCCGAAGCCAATTATCTTTGATACTGGCAGCTTGGATTTTAAAACAAGTAGAATGTGACAACTATCTTTGCGAACACTGGCATCCATCATGCCGTTTTTGAACTTATCTCGGACTTACCCCGATTTAGAGTAAGAAACAAGAGCGCGATAGTTTGAATAAGACAAATAAAAAAGTCGTTTCCTTCTATATTTAGGAAACGACTTTTTTAGGTTTAAATTTGTTAGCGTGAAAATAATGATATTTTTACCATTACGCAATTTAAGAATAAGAGAAAGTTTATAACTAAGTTTTACATATATATCGGCTGATCCCCTATCAGGCTTCAACTGAAGAAAGCGAAGAAAATGTTAAAGATACGGAATCTAGTTTATTTAAATTACCAGTTGCATCTTTGATAATTCCACTCATACTTAAAAAAACCATGAAAATTGTTACAAACCCTTCTCCATTTAGACTTGCTATTGAACCGTATTTAGATTTATTCATTCCTTTTATTGTACCCAAAGAATACTACTTTCTTTTATTAATTTAAAAAAAATATTTTTTGGGTTTATTTTTTCGTAAGAAAATCCCCTTTATAAATTGTAGGACAAACAATCTGGCCAGAGAGAAATCCTAACAAAATAATGAAATTCAAATACTTCCTTTAAACTAAAGCAGCTTAAGAAATACAGCTTATTAAGCTTTTAGGGTGTTATACAAAAATAGCTTTTTTCTTAAAAAGTGGTGGTTGGGTGGGTAAGTGAAAAAAATTATTAAATTATTACTCAAAACAGTGTAATAATTAGGGAGTTGTTTAGACTGTTTATCCCTTGGGTGAAAATTTAATAATAAAAAAATTAATTATAAAAGGAGTTATATTATGTCAAATTTTTCTTTAGGCACAGATGGAGCAAAACTTATAAAGGCACATGAGGGATTTAGCTTGAAATTTTATGGAGATCCATATGGGTATCCAACAGTTGGATGGGGACATTTGATAACAAAGACTAAAGTATATACTAAAAATACAACAGGTAATCCAAATGATTCTCTTCTATCTCAAGCAGATGCTGATGCTTTATCAAAATCTTTAAATCTGGGTTATACTTCACCAATTTCTCAGGCTAAAGCAGATACTTTTTTCTCTAATGATACTGCAGGTGCTGTAGCGGCAGTAAATAGGTTAGTACTTCCTAAAGGTTGTCAACTTTCACAATCTCAATTTGATGCACTTGTTTCATTAACATTCAATGGAGGTTCTAAGGTGCTTGAAACTAATGATGTACAAGTTATGCTTGCCACTCCGCAAATATATCCAAATTTTGTTGGACCAATTACACCAACTGAAATTGATACTTGTTCAAGATTAGTCAGCAAAGCATTTTCATAATCGCTACACAGGCTATCCTTGCCTTCTTGGAGATTTTCTATTCTATTGGTACAAAATTTATTACATAACATTAATTCATTTAATCAGTGACTTTTTTCAGTTCAAAATTTGTTGCCTCTAATGTCAAGATAAGCCTATCATTATTAACAATAAAAAAACTTAAAGGTATGCCAAGTTTTGTAGAAGAATCACTTATGCTTATATCTTTCACTTTATCATTTAAATTTATATTTAATACATCGGGATTTATTTTAAAGCTTCTATAAAAAGAGTCTGTGTTATAGCATATTGATTCAATACTATATAATGGATTTTTTAGTTCATATTGATAATCATTATAGTTTTTAAGTCCTTTTGATGAAAAGAGGTCTTTTTTAATTATAAATTCATTACCAACAACTTTTTGCCCTGTTGGATATTCAGAAGCATCATTATATGAATTTGCAAATCCCAAAAGTTTCTCAACTTTCCAAGTTCCAAAGAAAGCTTTTTCAGTTTCACTGTCCAAATTTATACTTTCATCAAAACAATATTCAGATGTATTATTTGGAATAATAGGCTCATCCGTTTCAGGTTCAGGCTCACCAGAAGTATTTGTTTGAGAAGTTTCCACACCTTGGGAAACCGTTGCATTTTCTACGCTATTATTCGAAGGATTTGAAATCTCTTGAGTTGATGTCATTTCAACGCTTCCACAAGCCGATGATAGCATCAACATGATCGTAATACAAACCAATAATCTTTTTTTCATATTGCACATCCTTTTTTATTTTTTTGATCGTGTCACAGGCTCCTGGAAATTGGCGAAATCGCACGATTTTATCTCGGTGTTCGTAAAGAACCAAATAATTTATAGTATTTTATACATTTTACATCTACCTTCCGATTTTTTCCATGTTAAAATTAAACTTGAATAATTTATTAAAATTGAACAGGGGGAACAGATGAATCCATGAAGAAAGAGATTATGCTGTATTGTATAATGATTTTTTTACTGGTTGGGGGAGTTGGTTGTGAACAATCTTCCAAAGGAGAAATAATGAATGTAAACGGCCAGCAGCAGAAAGAAAATGAAACTTCCGATGATAGAAATTTGTCCATTAGTATCATTTCAAAAGATGAGGTGCTAACAATATTGAATAATATCAAGAACCCAATTAAATTAAATGAGCATCTATTAAACAGTGATAAACAATCAATAATTGAAGCTTTTATCCAGATTGAAGAATGGACAAATAATGTTTTAACTTTAAGTGGTATAGGAGATAGTGGTTATATTGATTATAAGGCTAGAGAGGAAATTAAAACAAAATTAATGGTTTATCATGATGCGGAGCACATAGATAAACTACTATCCTATTACTATCCTGAAAACCCTGAATATATACCTACAGGCCACTACGGAAAGGTTAAGAATCTTTACCTTATGCGAGCAACTGAAGCTTGGGGTACCGGTTTACTGGACTTTGCTGACAAAAAAGGAACATTTTCGAACATTAGTGTTGAGTATAATGAAGATAATATTTTAGTCACTTTTGAGGGTGAATACAAACAAATAGATGATGTTATGCATTTTAAAAGAACTTTTTCATTAATTAAACAGGAGCAGGTGGAGAATTTTGTAATCTACGACTCCGCTTTGGAAGATCCCCTAGGTAACTTTCCATCATTACCGTTTTAAAACATTATACTTCTTCTGTAACTGTACCTTATTAAATGTTTAAGGGAAGTCGAAGTATATCGACTTCCCTTAAACAACTAAATATAATTCCGTGGATTTACAGGAGTTGAGTTACTGTTTGTACATCCTGAACTTGGACATGTTCTTGTTTCAAAATGAAGATGTGTACCAGTTGAAGTACCTGTATTACCCATTTCTCCAATTTTTTGTCCTTCTGTTACATAATCATTAAGATTTACAAGAATTTTAGATAAATGGGCATACCTAGTTTGAACATACTGTCCATTAAGGCTGTGATTGATATAAATTACATTTCCATAACCGCTTAGTTCACCGTCCCTAAATACACCACGAACATTCCCATTCGCCATTGCATAAACTGGGTCACCGTCTACTTTAGATGTTTTTGCTCCTATATCAATACCTTTGTGTGAACTTGAAAATTCCTGTGTTACTCTAGTTGATTCTGTTGGCCATGTATATGCCATTGTGCATACCTCCTAAATTAATTTTAATTGGGTTTCAGCGATGAGGCTAAAATAGAAAGTTGCCTCTAACTTTCTACTTTTTTGGCGCTGATATTATATAAAGGAAAAATTTCTAGCTATTTTACAACACCAGTTTACAAAAAGTTTAATTTTGTCAAAAGAATACACAGGTGCTCTTTTTTCAAATTTGGAGGACTAGCCCCGCAAAAAGGTTTGAACCCTTCAATCACAATGCAAAAGCCAAATTAAAAATCAGGTGGCACCTAATCCACCTGATTTTTCAATTCAGTAGCCAAAATTCAATCGCCCTTGCCCTTTACTACGCCTTCCAAGAAGGGATTTTTAATGGCCTTATTACCAGCCTTAATTCCTCCTAATAACAACCAGTTAAATTTTTACATAATTAAAATTTATTATATTTTTCCATGTTTTGAAAGTAACTAATGCTCTTTTGCAAAAAATCCCTATTACTACCCCTATAAAACCCCGTTTAATGTCGAATTTCATAGATGCGCATCCAGTTTTTACTAAAGGGACTGTTTATCCAAATATTCCCCCCATAGAGCTATAGTTACATAGATTTTTTACTTTCAGTTTGATCTAAAATAAAAAGTTTTTAAGTTTCTGTAAAATGTTGTAATTTTTGTTCCCAATCCTTCTTAAGTAAATAAGAAGAATCAAATGGGGTGATCTAGTTGACTATTTGAAATTGCTACAGTGTTTTTGTGAATCAAGAAAAGTACAAGCCTTTTATACTAGTTGTTTGGAAGAAGCTGTTACTAAAGAGGAAAAAGAATTCTTAACGAAGCTAACTGAAACTGCCGCTAAAACGTCTAATGAAATTAAGGAATATTGTGAATTAATTCACAGAACAGGAGAAAAAACCCCCATTTATACCACAAATCCCTAATTAATATTGTAAAAATTTTTACAATAACGGAATGTACGTCCGAAAAAAGGTAGGGTTTAAGATTGTAAATAAACAGTATTGTTGTCGTGAATTTTTTGAACAATCAATTAAGAGTTTCTTATCAATACATAATAACTTCCATTTATTTAAACAGTCAATTTGTCATCCAACTATTGAAAATCAAATGCTTTTAGATCAGTCATTTAAAACTTTTTACTTTTATATTCGCTTTACTGCATATCTTTCTTCTACAATTTACTATCACGCAATAAATTTTGATAAAAAAGACAGACAAACAAATTATAGGTTCCCTGTTACCCAAAAAGCGGTCAGCTTCTTTTTATTAAAGATTATTAGTGCTGATAGTTGAAAAACATGTGTTCACCTTTAAGAATTTTAGAAGTGACAACTACCCATGTACCGCTCATTTTATATAAGAGTTTTCCATTTTCTGTTTTGCTATTTGCGTTGAAAACATCGACTTGAGTATAAAATAATTTGTCGCCGATTGGGTTTGTAAGGGTAGCGACATTTTGAGCGACGGAAACACAGTTTTTCCAAACTTGACTTGATGTATTTGGTTTGAGGCATTTAGCCAAGTTAGGATCACCTTCATTAAAACAAGAGAAGGCGTTTTTAGCAAGCACAACATCTTCGACACTATTCTGATTTTTGAATTCATATGTTTTATCATTCTTACGGTTGATAACAACCCATGCAACACCTACACGGGACTCAGAGTCATTTTCCGTTTCTCCGTACAGTGTTCTCGCCAACAGGTCGACGCTATCCCTCCCGTAAAGCTGACTTCTTGAAGTTAGTGCATCACCAATTGCCATAAATATTACCTTCTATAAAGTGAAAAAGGCATCTCTTTTTACAACCTTTCTAGAAATTAATTAAGCTCACTAATATCAAAACACAGTATGACCTATATGGGGCATGAATAAAGTAATAGACAGAAATCATAGTTTTTGATAATTGCAGATTACTAAAAATTGAGTTCGGACAACCCTTGATTCTCCGTTATCAAAACTATTATCAAAAGCAAATTAACAATAATATCCTTTAGTGATAAAATTATTACTATAAAAAGCCAAAAGGGTGATTATGATGAACTACACTTATGGTTATGTAAGGGTAAGTACGAAGCAGCAAGATTTAATCCGACAATTAGATTTGTTAGGCGAATACAACTGCACCGAAATACTGACAGAAAAAATGTCGGGAACAAAAAAGGATAGACCCGAACTTACTTGGTTAAAAGACAAAGTAAGACCGGGTGATTCAATCGTTGTAGAGAGTTTTTCGCGGTTAGGAAGAAGCACAAAAGATTTGACTTGTATTGATACGTAAGGGCTGCAGGAAGAAATGATGGGTATATAATCTATTAAATTACTATTATTGAAGTAAATCCTGCGGACTAGAGCAGTTACCCTGTCACTAGCCTATAATGACTATATTAGCTCCAAAACAGATTAGTTTATTTGATTTATGGATAAGATAAAAGGTAATCTATTCTGTATTTAGGGGACTTTGTATGAACTCGGAAATGTGGATTCTTGTTATTTCTATTCTTTGCGCCGCTGTTTTATTGTGGATCTTTATTCCTAGAAGAAAAATAGTTGATGCACAGATTAGCTTTTTATTTATGCAGGTTCAAACATGGTTATTTGGTGCTATTGTTGTCGAAAATCGATTAATTGAATATCCCGTTCGTTTAATGGATTATGCCTATAGAGTAAGCTTTTCTTTTGAATATTTTATCTTTCCAGCGGTTAGTGCGGTATTTAATGTAAATTTTCCACGAGGAAAAAGTTTCGGGTACAAAACTGTGTATTCAGTCTTCTACCCATCTGTAATGACCGCTGCTGAATTGTTGTTGGAAAAGTACACGGATACTATTAAATACATTCATTGGACCTGGTATTGGTCTTGGATTACAATTTTTATAACATTGCTTATTTCCCATTGGTATTATCTTTGGTTTATTAACAAAGTGAAGCGGGAGTAATCCTGAAAATAAACAAAATCGAATCAAAAAATGGGACAAGAAACATGTCTCCAACATGTCTCCCTGTCCCAATACTTTCCCGCCTCATAGTAATGAAGGTGGGATTTTGTTTATAATTTCATCCATTGTAAAGGAAATGCAAGGGATGTTTGGAGATGTGATAAGATCGTTATCTTGGAAAATATTGATTAACTCATATCGTTCATTCTGTAAAATAAATTGCTCTAATACGAAAATTTCGGGGTCGACAATCCAGTATTCAGGCACGCCGTAATAGGAGTAGATCTTTACTTTTTCGATTTTATCCCGCTTTCTTGTAGACGGTGATAATATCTCTACAACTAAATCTGGTGGCCCTTCAACTCCCCGTTTACTTAAAATAGGTATGCGGTTTCGATGAATGAGGACAAGATCTGGCTGCCTAACCTCAGTAGAGGATAGAATGACATCAACAGGAGCGTCTAAAATGATGTAGTCTGGCTCGCAACTTTGTGAGAATTTTTTTATCATTTCGATGCTAAATAACTGGTGGATAACTGAAGGTGCTGGACTCATTAACTCTAACTTCCCACTTGCTAATTCATAACGATTTCCATCATCAATAGTTGTGTAGTCATCGTATGTAAGGCCATGCTCTTTTATATGGGGCATTGATTGATCTTTCCTTTTTTCACTCATCTCAAATACCTCCGATACAGAAATAAAGTTAATTCCAGTATAGCAAAATTTAGAACAACAGCGGGGCTATTTTTAGGATAGCTCTTTTTGAATTTTTTGTAACTTTTTTCTAGTTCATTTCGTTGTTATATTGAAAGGAGGTTTCGATGGGACAGAATCTAGATTTGGAAAAAATTTATGCTTTATATGTGCGGGATTTGTATCGTTATGTTTATTCCCTTTGCAAAAATAAGTCGCTGGCGGAAGACATTGTGCAGGAAACTTTCTATCGAGCCTACTTTTATGTTGAAAGTTACAAACAGGAGAAGATAAGGCCGTGGCTTTTTAAAGTTGCTTATCATACATTTATTGACTTTTTACGAAAAGAGAAAAGAGTAACTTATTATGATGACATTGCAAACCTTCATTCAAAGGCAGAAAGCGAGATTAGAAGTGCTGAGGAAGAATATTTACTGAAAAACAGTATAGAACAATGGTTTGAAATTCTAGAAACCTTCACCGTTTCCAAGAGAAATATAGTCTTATTGAAAGATTATTACGATTTTTCTTATCAAGAAATCGCTGAAATGCTTGATATATCGATGGCAAAAGTAAAGGTTACGCTTTATCGCTGCCGTAAAGAAATTCAAAGTAAAATGGATGCTGCATCACGGTAAAGAAAGGATGTGTGTAAATAATGAATTGCAATGAGGTTCAATCTAAATGGAATGTATATATAAATGGGGAATGTTCAGCTGAGGAAGAACTTGAAGTAGAGGAGCATCTGCAAACGTGTTCTAAATGTGAACAATTATTAAATGAGGAACTCGAAAACCAGCAAAAAGCGGAACTTAAAAATGATAAAGAGGGTAAAATGAGTTCAGGTGAGGACTTGAGTGAAATTCCAATCAAAAAACAAAAGCAGTTGATTCGGCGGGCAAAGTGGAAAAATCGATTGATGAATGCTTTGACTGTGTTCGGTTTATTGATTATTGTAAGTATCATTTCAACGATGGTTACAGGAGCTTATTATTTTTGGGGTGGTGACAATAGTAGAGGGGAAAAAGCTAGGCAAGTGATTAGGACAGCCACACAGATGACTATGCCAAATGTTTATATTAGTGGGACTGGATTAGAGTCAAATATTTTTTTTACTATGGATATGAAGGCTGAAATTGAGAAGGAATTGGGCAATGAAAGTAAAGCCATTGGTCAACTGCGCGGAAAGATGCTTTTTAATCTACTAAATGTGACACGGGAATGGGTGGGTGGACAATATAATGTAAAATTATATTTTCTCCATCCTCATAGTGGAAAACAATATAACCAAGAAATAGTAAAGGATACTTGGCATACTTTAGATATTCTTCCCCAAGGAACTGTGTCTGAAATGGCACTCACCTTTGATAATGTATATGAAATAGATAAGGTTTACGATATCTTAAAAGATTATGATTTAGCTATTGTTTGGTATGCCATTGAAACCGGAACAGAAGCAAAGAATGATTCACCATATTTAGGTGCGGGTAGTGGTGTATGGGGTATTCATGAGCGTGCTATATTTGACTTTTCAGAAAGTGGCGGCTCTATTGAAATTAGAGGTGATGGAGAGAAGCGCGGTGAGGCATTTAAGAAAGGATTACGTTTTTTAGCGGAGCATAAAAAGTTGGCAAAGCGATATATATGGGGTATTGAGGAAAATGGAAAAATTGAAGATATGTATAATTACGTGAATAAGAATGGTGTTAAGACGTATGGCGTGGTCGTGACAGGCCCGACAAAGGAGCTGCTCAGACTGGAAGAAAACAAACATATCATTTTTGCGACATTAGGTGAGGTCGATTTTTGGAATTGGTATAGCAGACCCGCATCAGGGACGATGTATTAGAAAAGGAGGGATTTACAATGACTTCAATTGAATTAAAGAAAATGAGGGTAAGGCAAATTGTTGCGTCAAATATACTCATAGTAGCGGCAATCGTTATTTATTTTGTTTTAATTACCGTTCTTAATATTACATACACGCAACTATTTTTAGCGCTTGGAGTAATTCTACTATGCCAAGCACTCATAGGTCTGTTGAAAAAAGATTCTACAAATTCATTCATTTCAATTTTTAAACAGGTAGCCATTTATGAAAAAGAGAAAATGGGGGCTGAGTGGAAAAAGAAACAAAAGTCAGAAGTAATATGGAGGTTTTTGTTAAGTTCAATAATGTTTTTCCAGTCATATTTGCATAGTGAATCAAAAGATAAGATGGCACAAATGGATCTTATTTATATGTTGTTTTTCGCTATTTTTGTCATAGTGTTAGTGAATATTAGTTTACTTTTTCATATAAGAAAGGTAGACCGTTCAAATACGGAAGAAGATTTGAAAGGTTATACTTTGAAAACAAATTTGAAGGCAGTTATAATTGGCATTGTTTCTGGAGTTATTATGTTTTCTATTACCATTTGGTATATTATGAGTACTATTTAGTCGTGAGTGCCTAGAGAATTCGACAAGTGCCATCACTTGTCGAATTCTACTAATGGAAAAGAAATATGGAAGCATGTTCCTTCTCCAAGCTTACTTTCAACCTCAAACTCCCCTTGCATTGCTTTTATAATACTAAATGCTACCATTGTTCCAAGACCGGTGCCCTTTTCCTTTGTTGAATAATATGGTGTTCCTAGTTTTTGAATTTGTTCAGCAGACATTCCTTTTCCGCTATCTTTAATTTCCAATAAAACGTTTTCTTCCATTTTCTTTAGCTGAATCGTTAATTGACCGCCTTCTTCCATTGCTTCAATGCCGTTTTTGACAATATTAAGCAATGATTGATGAAGTTTTTGTTTTTCACCGAATATTGGCACTTCCCCATCTACCATATTTACTTCAACTGATATATTGTTCAGCGTTGCATATGGATTTATGACTTGTATAATATATTCAAGCTCTTTGGTCAAATCCAAAATCTCAACATTCTCTATTGATGGCTTTGCAAATGTTAAATAATCCCCAATAATACGTTCAGCTCGATCAAGCTCATCTAAGCTTAGCCTAATATATTGATTTCTTTGGTCATCTGTTAGGCTATTATCCTTTAATAATTGTGTAAATCCTCTTGTGACTGTTAATGGATTTCTTACCTCATGGGAAATACTGGCGGCTATTTCGCTAACCGTCTTAAGCTGTGTAAGTCTATTCATTTCCTCTTGAAATTTTTTCTTCACCGTTAGATTGCGGATAATGACAGAGATTCCAACGATTTCATTTTCTACTGCATCAAATTTTACAGGGGAAACCGTCAGTGAGCCATTAATAATAGAGTCATTTTTATCAATATGATCAATTTCTAGGTGAATGAGTCGCTCTCCTTCCAACGTTTTCCTGAGGATTTTTTTCATTTCCTCCATTTGTCCCGATGGTAGGAGCTTGCAGTAGCTTTCGCCAATCATTTCATCTTTCGTATATCCAAAAATCTCTGATGCACCTAAATTCCAGCTTGATATCTTTCCTTCCATGGATACACCAACGATTGCATCATTTGAAGATTCCATAATTGCATTCAAATATTGTAGCTTTTGCGTTGTTTTCTTATGATTATCTATCTCTTTCAGGAGTAATTTATTTATTTTCTTCAATTCGGCAGGGCTAGGTATTAATAACGCTTTCGGAAGAATCCACCAAAACAATATTGCGGTAGCTGTTGAGATAAAAGCGGTAAGTACTGTTACTACGCCATTAAAACTTTGAACTGTTTTGGTTGGGTTTATTAACTGGATAAGATGCATAAGGTGCGTGATTCCACAAAACATTACAAACAAAACACAGCAAATAAACACCAATCTGAACTCGGGAATTCTCCGTTTTCTAAAAAAGACCAGCATTGTTATCGGAATCGAAAAATAGGCTAGGGCTGTTGCTAAATCAAAATACGATTGTAATTCCTGACTCATCTTAATTCTCCTTATATATTCATAATAGTAATTGCTAAATCTGCTACTATATAGTTCTGCACAGCTGTTCACTTTCAGACCCATCTTTCGGATAGGGGGTGAAATGAAAATGAACACTCCATAGTGTTTATTTAATAGAAAAAAATTTTAAACAATAAGACTTATTATCTTATATTTTTTGTTTATTTACAATATTCAGTCTCCGTAATATTATTAATTTTCCAGTAACAACCAATAAAAGGGTGCTTTAATAGAAAAGCTAATGTATGTTTCCAATGTTGACCAAAGGCTGAATTTGTTATAGGATAAATTCATGAATTGCTTATTGTTGATTCTGCCTTTTTTTCACAAAAATTGAATAAAAGTAATAGGTGCCCTTCGGGGAGAATAGGGAATGAAGTGAAAATCTTCAGCGGTCCCACCACTGTAATGGGGAGTTTCATAGAATACGTCACTGGATTATTTCTGGGAAGGCCTATTGAAATGATAATCCTAAGTCAGGAGACCTGCCTATTTACTTTCGTATTTATAGATGATGGAAAAGTCTGTAGTTTATTTGCTGTTTGAATAAACTATAGGCTTTTCTTTTTTATTAAAAATTAAAACTATTAAAAGGAGAGAAAAGTGAAATGAATTTATTACAACAAATGATTGAAAAAATTGAGGGATTAGATCGGGAAGTGGTCGTAAAAGCACGAGAAAGAGTGGACAATCTTATTAAGCCACCTACTAGTTTAGGACGGCTAGAGGAATTGGCAATCCAATTGGCGGGGATCTCGAAGAATCTTAAGCCTGTTGTTAATCGAAAGGCGATTATTGTAATGGCTGCCGACCATGGTGTTTATGATGAGGGGATTACTTGTAATCCTCAAGCGGTAACTTTTGCGCAAACTTTGAACTTTCCAAAAGGATTAACAGGAGTTTGTGCAATTGGTAGGGTAACCGAATCAAAGATTGTAACGGTAGACATCGGTGTAAAAGGGGTTATCCCGAGTGACGCTGGGGTTATCGATAGAAAAATAAAGCATGGTACAGACAATATAGCGAAGGGACCTGCAATGAGTAGAGAGGAAGCAATAAGGTCGTTAGAGGTGGGTATAGGGATTGCTACCGAGGAAATTAACAGTGGTATTCATTTACTAGGTACTGGGGAAATGGGAATTTGTAATACAACTCCGAGCACAGCAATTTTATCGGTATTAGGGAATTATGATCCAACAGAAATTACCGGAAGAGGAGCAGGGCTAAGTGGAGGTGGATTGGCTCGCAAGATTGAAGTTATTAAAAAAGCAATCGAGATTAATAAGCCAAATCGTGCTGACGGGATAGATGTGCTTGCGAAAGTTGGCGGATTGGAAATTGGAGGTATGGCTGGAGTAATGATAGGGGCAGCTGCACATCGGGTACCTGTTGTTATTGATGGCTATATTTCAACGGTGGCGGCTTTAATCGCTGTATCGATTGAACCTAAAGTAAAGGATTATTTAATACCTTCACATGTATCAGCTGAACCTGGTGGAAAAAAAGCAAGTGAGCTATTAGGAATAAAGCCGATGTTACAAATGGATATGTGTCTTGGCGAAGGCTCTGGGGCGGCATTAGCCTTTCCGATTGTCGAGGCCGCTTGTAATATGCTGAAATATATGCCTACCTTTGCTGAAGTTGGTATGGAAATTTGATGATTTAGCGGGCATCACTTTAATCTCTGAAATTTTCCATAGCATAAAGACTGGATAGTTACAAATACAAATCGATTTATTGATGAATAAAAAAAAAATCACTCGAAATAATAAAAGAGAAAAAGGAGGTTTAATAACGATGAAAAAGACTTTTTTACTGATGATGTTAGTGTTAGCAATTGTATTTAATGGTTTTGCTGCAGCCCAAGGTGCAGAAGCAAATGGCGGCATAACAATGGATGAGGCTAAGAAAATTGCTTTAGAGAAGGTAAAAGGAAAAGTTGTGTATGCGAAAACAGAAGATGATGATGGAAGATTCTACTATGAAATTATCATCCAAGATGCAAACAATGCCATTTTTGAAGTAGAGGTAGACAAAGTGACTGGAAAAATTCTAGAAGTTGAAAAGGAAGATGGTGATGATGGCGAGGATGATGACGATGACCGTTATGATGACTAATATTTAGATAGTAAAAGGGGTCTCAACAATTTGAAAAAAATACTACTCGTTCTCGTATTTGGAATCACAAGTACAATGATTAATTCCAACATCACTTTTGCCGACAATATGACAACTGCTGGAGAAACAGAAATCACCATTTACGACAATGAAATGGATTGTACAAAAAAGATGAAATTTACAGCAGCACAAATGAGAAGGCTAGATTATATTTATTATCGGATTTACCGTGATTATGTAGATTTGATTGAAACATATGCTTGGGCAGGGGCATTAACACAAGAGCAAAAAATTACAAGATATAGGATGCTCGCCAATTACATGAAAACATTTCAACAACGCAAATATCAATGGTGTTCTGAACATGAAGATGATGAGTGGGAAGAAGAATGGTACAATCGTGATAATGAAAATGAAGATGAAGGTTATGGGAAAGATGATTAAACGAGAAAGAGGCTGACTAAGCTATGAAGGTGGGGTCGGCCTCCTTTATCTCGGAAGGTATTCAATCCGTCACTATTTTGAATTTGCCTTTTGCCATATTACCGTAGTGATAGAGAAAAACCCGGTAATGATCGCCGTTTGGCAGATCTGTAAAAGTTATTGTAAAGCTATTTGGTTGTTTAAAATCTTTATATATTTTTGCTTCCCGGTATACGGTCATTTTTCCCCACCAATTAACCGTTACAACCGAATAATAAACGGGGGTATTTTCATTTAGAACCTTCTGAAATCCTTTAATCTGTATAGAATTTTTCCTTATAGTAAGTTTTCTGCTGTAAAAACAAGGAACATCAACACCCAATCCCCATATAATATAACTGGAATTACTTTCCATTGCCCTGTTTAATTCTAATAACATAAACAAAGTGCCAATAATGAAACAACCTATCAATACAAATCCTATTTTTTTCACCACTCTTTTAAAGCTTTTTTATAATATGTGAAAAACAAGGGACAGGCGGCACGGCAAATGTGGATAGGCCTTATGAAATCAACTTGATTAATTTTTAAAGCGCTGTATAATTTTAATTAAATGTTTTCTAGGGTTCCGCAAGAAGATAGAGTTGGTCTGGTCCGAGAGAAAACTCACAGCATCTAGCTGTGTCACGGAGGGATAAAAGCCCGGGAGATCCTGTTTAACAGTGGTCTCTCGGGCTTTTTTTATTTGTTAGGAAAAGGGGAGTTAGAAATTGAATAAAAACTGGCTGACAGTCTTTATTGCGGCATTTTTTGAAGTGTTTTGGGTAATCGGCTTAAAGCATGCCAATAGTTTTTTGGAATGGATTGGAACTGGGTTTTCAATTTTTATAAGTTTTTATTTTATGATTATGGCTGGAAAGAAACTGCCTGTAGGGACTGTATATGCCGTGTTTGTTGGGATGGGAACAGTGGGAACGGTCTTGTCCGATGTCATTTTCTTTAGGGAGCCATTTAATCTTGCGAAAATCATGTTTATTTTACTTTTATTAGTAGGGGTCATCGGTTTGAAATTAGTAACAAAAGATGATGTTGAGGAAGGTGCACACTCATAATGGCATGGGTCTCATTATTTATTGCTGGTTTATTTGAAATGTTTGGTGTTGTCATGATTAACAAATTACATCGTGACCAAAACTGGCAGGCAATACTACTCCTCCTGCTAGGATTCGGGGGAAGTTTTGTTTTTTTGGCGATTGCGATGAAGACGTTAGCGATGGGCACTGCTTATGCCATTTGGACAGGCATCGGTGCATCTGGCGGCGCCATTTTAGGAATGGTTTTATATGGTGAAGCGAGGGAATGGAAGCGTATTGCCTTTATAACAATGATTATTGGCTCAGTAATTGGTTTAAAACTCATTTCTTAAGGGAGCCTGACCCCAACCGAAGCGGGGTCTGCCTCCTTCTTATTCATTTATTGACAGCCGGCGCTTTTTTCTTTTGTCAGCTTCACTAAAAAGCTTTTTCTCCTCGTCTGTTTCGGGGATGATTCCTGGAACAGGGGTTGGCTTTTTGTTTTCATCAATCGCAACCATTGTTGTGATTGCATTTGTAGTAAGAGTTCTTTCGCCAGTTTTTAAATCCTCTGTTTCCACTTTTACATAAATCTCCATTGATGTTCTTCCTGTTGAGATTACACTTGCTTCAAGAAATAAAATATCGCCAACCTTTGCCGAATAAACAAAATTCACATTGTCTATCGAGGCTGTCACAACTGCGCTTTTGCTGTGCCTCATCGCCGTTATCCCGGCTATTTCATCGATATGGGATAAAACAACACCGCCAAATAGCGATCCCATATGATTTGTATCCTGTGGCAAAACAAGCTTTGTTTGAAAGGTTCTTGAACCATTTGTTGAAATTCGCTCTATCATTGAAAAACCCCATTTCACATTATTGTGTATTACTTATAAGAGTCTATTCAAATCATACACTTTTTCTATTCATTTTAGTCAATTAAAACCTATTTTTAGTAATTGAAACGGAAGGACCAGAGACGATTGCTGCTTTTATAGCCGAGCCCGTCCAAGGAGCGGGTGGTGTCCATAGAAGAAGTTTAGATGGTAGTCCAAATCGTCAATGACTCGATAAAAAAGGTCGAGAAGGAAATGTAATAACAATAATGTTACCGTTAAGAAAATTTCAAATATATACCACCATTAACCTTTATATAATTGAAAAAGATAATGGTTAAGGGGGATATAATGATGAAATTGAAAGTCATTTTTCTTTTTCTTTATCTTTGCTCTATGCTGTTGATGTTGCCTTGGCACACATTTGCTTTTGAAAGTGATTATGAGGACCAGGATAGTCCGATTAGCTTTAAAGTTGAAATGTTGCCTTGGGATGAAGTAAACAATATATTACCTAAATATATTATATTCACTATTATAGATATTGAAACTGGCTTGTCATTTAAAGTGCAGCGACGAGCAGGGAGTAATCACGCTGATGTTCAGCCGCTTACCTTCAAAGACACAAAAGTAATGAAAGAAATTTACAACGGAAAATGGAGCTGGAATAGAAGGGCTATCCTCGTTGTTAAAGATGACCAAATCATTGCTGCATCCATGCACGGGATGCCGCACGGTGCTGGGGCATTAAAAAATGGCTTTCCTGGGCATTTTTGCGTTCATTTTTGGGAAAGTACAACACACAGTAGGGACAAAATGGACCCCTCACATAAATTTATGATATTAAAGTCAGCAGGCAAGCTTGATGAGTACTTAAATAATAGTGACCCATATGCACTGATTCACTTGTTTGCACTTGCTGTCAATAATCATGATCAATACATTTTAAGTGAGACTATTGCGAAAAATAAATTTAATGCAGAGTTAACGAACAAAATGATTAAAGATTGTTCTTATTTTAGCATCATTAGTATGTCTTTATTGCCCCTTGAAGACTTACGTGATCAGCTCTTAATTGAAGTTCCTGTTAAAGTTGAATTTTTTAATAAAAATAAAGGAAAACAGAAGGGGTATATGAATTTTATAATTAGAAGGGATAGTTTAATGGACAGATGGTATATTGAGGGACAAAACATCTTGAAGGAGTTATAGAAATATGAGGAATAGCAGGGGGGCAGTAGGTATTGTTATAATGATCATCCTGTTAGCGGTCATTACAGCTGCTAAAACCTACGCTGAAACATTTGAAGAGATGCATATAAAAGTTGACCTTTGGAGACAAGAGCTTTACCTTTTCAAAGGGGATACAATAGTAAAAAAATATAAAATAGCACCAGGCAACGAGGAAATGCCTACCCCAATTGGGACATTTATTGTAAACGATAAGTCTAAGTCTTGGGGGGGCGGCTTTGGCACGCGTTGGTTAGGTTTAAATGTTCCGTGGGGTATGTATGGCATACATGGCACAAACAAGCCATGGCTGATTGGCAAAAATGTCAGCAGTGGTTGCATTCGCATGCACAATGAGGATGTTGAAGAATTATTTGAATTAGTAAATGAAGGAATAACAGTTCAAATTGACGGGCCAATTACAGGGTTTGGCAAAGGAGAATATAAAAATCTATCCCTTGGATCAAAAGGAAATTTAGTACTTTTAATACAACAGCGGCTAAAGCTAATGAAGTACTATCATGGTGAAGTGAACGGAATTTTTGATGAGGAGACGGAAAAGGCCGTAAAATCCCTCCAGGTGGCAAATGATTTGCCAGCAACGGGGGGAATTATGGAACGGGAGTATATATTATTAGGGATTTTAGAATAAATATGGGGAAACGATTCATATTTGCTACAAGATTTTTACAAAAAAAATTTCTTGTCCGCGGTCACTAGAAGGCGTAGTAGTGCCCGGAAGAAGGGGAAAAGTCTTACCCCGGTCACTAGAGGGGTTAACTAGTGACCGAAGGAATGAAAAAAGGCCTGCCTCGGTCACTAGAAGGCATAGCTAGTGCCCGAAAGGAGGAGAAAAGTCTTGCCCCGGTCACTAGAGGTGTTAACTAGTGCCCGAAGGAATGAAAAAAAGCCTGCCTCGGTCACTAGAAGGCATGGCTAGTGCCCGAAGGCAGAGAAAAGGTCTTGCCCCGGTCACTAGAGGACAAAGCAAGTGCCCAAAGCTATTAATAACAAATAATATATAGGCTACATGCTAGGACTATTTTTAGAATGAATGTAATAAGTGGCATTACCATGCCCTTGTGGAATAAAATTAGTTGAAAGGATTCTTCTAATAGTTTTTTTGGATTTAATAATTTTGCACCATTCCTGAATAGAATTTGTAGTAATTTTCCTTTCTGGGAAAAGAAGCTTGTACTCCTCAACACTTCGCAAAACTGCAGCATCAATATTTTCCATACAGCCACACTTGCTACATACAATTAATCTCGACAAAGTTTGTGAATCACTAAAAATTGATTGGCAACTTCCACAAATGATTCCTTTTCTTAATTGTTCATATTTATAGTCCAGCAATCGTATGTAAGGTGATTCTTTAAGTTGCTTGGATAATAGTTGATTTGCCAACTTTGTCAGTGAATCCCGAGGCTTTGAAGTTGGTTTCATATTGAGTTTGTCCATAAATCGGTTAATTTGGGTAGGGAAAATAATAGGTAGGTTTAATGGCGCTTGGTATAGATAAAAATTGTGGTTTACGAAGACGACGTAAGATTTAATTTGCATTTTAGATGGATTGTATCCAAGTTCTTGGAGTAATCGGCGGAATTGTGTTTCGCTGCGGTCAAGCTGATGTAATGGATTCGTTATTTCCTTCCCAGATTTTGAATACCACTGTTCATTTTCAATGTAATAATCATCATCGTAATTTTTGACTTCAAAAAGGTAAGTGCCTTCATTGGAGAGTAATGTCGAATCAATTTGAAAAACAGTGTTATTTATTTCAAACAATAAGTCATTAAGAACAATCCAATCATCTGATAAATCCTTTAACCATTCATCGAATTTTGTTTCTCCCTCATAGCCTTTTTCAAGGCGAAAGTATTGATTTGCATCTTTATCAGATAACTTGGCTCGTGAATGTAAAAATCTCAGCAGCTGTAATTCCGTGGACTCAAAGCGGGGTTTCAAAATCATTACTATCTTCTCCTTTATTTTTTTGTCTATGTATTTATTTTACGGAAAATTCAAGACACTTACAAGAGCTACAAAGGGTTACTCTTGTATGTTAATGGCAAAAAACTTTAGCAAATAGTTAAGCTATTTAAAGGGATAATAATAATAAATCATATGGTGATGAGAATAGTCCAATAATAGTCATGGGGTGTTACAATGGATCAAGAAATGAGCTATGGAAGTGATTATAAGTTTATTCCGGCTACTTCGATAGGAAGTGGGCTAAGTATACAAGTGTTGCCAGATTTGTTTTGTCATACGGTTCAAATAGTCAATATTGTGTTTGTAGGTAATCGGGAAACAGGTGATTTTGTTTTAGTTGATGCGGGTATGCCTCATTCAGCAGATGAAATCATTAATGTTGCCGAAGAACATTTCGGTGTTGGGAAGCGGCCGAAAGCAATTATTTTAACACATGGTCATTTTGATCATGTTGGGGCCATTATAGAATTAGTTAATCATTGGCAAGTTCCAGTGTATGCCCATGAATTGGAAATGCCGTACTTAACAGGTCAAATGAGTTATCCAGAGCCTGATGCAACAGTTGAAGGTGGGATGGTGGCAAAAATGTCACCACTATTTCCAAATGAGCCGATTAACTTAGGAAACCATATTGAAAAATTACCACCTGATGGGACAGTACCATATATGGAAGGATTCCGTTGGCTTTTAACTCCAGGTCATACGCCAGGGCATGTTTCATTTTTCAGAGATTTTGATAAGGCCTTAATAGTGGGAGATGCATTTGTTACAGTTAAACAGGAGTCACTTTACAAAGTATTTACACAGGAACAAGAAATAAGCGGCCCGCCAAGGTATTTAACACCAGATTGGAGAGCTGCAAAGGAATCGGTCATTAAGCTGGAGGCGTTGAAGCCGACGGTTGCTGTAACAGGGCACGGATTACCGATGTCGGGTGAATTGCTATCAACAAGCTTGGAAAAACTAGTAAGTGAATTTGACAGCATTGCCGTTCCAGACTATGGAAAGTATATTCATTAAACGTTTATTTAAACTTATAAAATAAAAATCAGTCCGCAGCATCTATTATGATGAAGCGGGATTTTTTGTGAAATATTTTTGTTGAGTTCGCCAAGTTGTGACATATTCACTATGTAAAATATAGTAAAATAGTAATACAATGATAATTAAGTAAAAGATTACATCTGGGAAAGTAGGGTGCTTATGTTAACACATTTAAAACTAACTCACATCTCTAGAATTATTTTACTTCTTTTACCTTTACTTCTTTTAAGCACATACGTAAAGGCCGCACCGCCAGAACAACTAATATTTATTGCAGTGAATGATCAATTGGTCGAATTTGCTGATGCAAAACCATTTACAGTTGAAGGTGTTACATTTGTGCCATTAAGGTCCGTAGCTACTTTACTGAACGCTGAGGTTACATATGATAATGCGGAAGACGCGGTAGTAGTTAGAAAAGACAATCAGTACATGAAAATCAATCTTAATGAAAAAATATATGAAAATGAAATGGCTGAAAAACAGCCTATTTCCCTTAAGACGGTGAATAATCGCACCTTATTACCATTGCGCTTCATTGCCGAATATTTTCAATTAGAGATAAGCTTTTACGAAAAAGGTCCGATTGCAAGATTAATAGACAATGCTACTATTATTCAACTTACAAACGAACAACTTTATGCCAAAAACAAAGAAAAAATTGATAAGGCAGTAAAGCAATGGAAAGGGGAACGAGAAAAGCAGACAATAAAAGAGCAGGATCGAAGCAAAATTGCTTATTTAACCTTTGATGATGGGCCTAATGAGCAGACAGCTGCAATTCTTGATATTTTACAAAAATATGATGCCAAAGCAACATTTTTTATGATTGAGCCGAAAATTCGCAAATACAAAGGAGAAGTATTGCGAATGGTATCGGAAAACCATGCGATTGCCTCTCACAGTGTGACACATGACAAAAGTAAGGTTTATAAAAATCCAGATGCACTGCTTGATGAAATGAACATAACGCGGGCAACACTATTTGCAATAACGGGGATTGATAGCCATTTAATTCGAACACCATATGGTAGCAAACCTTATTTGACAGAGAACTATAGAAATCTACTAGCAAAGGAAAATCTCCAAGTTTGGGATTGGAATGTAGATAGTAATGATTGGCGTTATTCACCCGAAAAGATTGTTTCGACAGTAGAGAATCAGGTGAAACAACTTAAACAGCAACAAAAAGCACCAGTTATTTTGTTTCACAATCAAAAGAGCACGATTGAAACATTGCCGGAAATTATTGAATTTTTAAAAGCAGAAGGATATATTTTGCAAGCCTATGATCGAGAACATCATATGATGGTGAATTTTTGGAATGACGAACGAATTTAATAAAATTACAGAAAACATTTGCTATTTCCTTCTGGAAATATATACTACTACTTAATGTGTAGTGTAAATTTTCGGAGGTTTTTATTTATGAAAGAGCGCGAGTTTTATTATGATAACGCCAAGTTTTTGCTCATTTTTCTTGTTGTTTTTGGCCATTTCATCACCTCATTTATCGGCAAGCAGGTGATTGAGGAGATTTATATTTTGATTTATTTATTTCATATGCCTGCTTTTATTTTAATTTCTGGTTTTTTCTCAAAGGGATTCCAAAAGCCAGGCTATGTTTTAAAAATTACAAAGAAAATCTTAGTGCCATATTTTCTGTTTCAAATTATTTATTCTATCTATTATTATTTTCTTTTCGATAAGAGTGAATTAACAATTTCCTTTTTACAACCACATTGGTCATTATGGTTTTTGTTAAGCTTATATTGCTGGCATTTGCTCTTGTTTGTTTATACTAAATTCAAATATAGTCTCATTGTAGCAGTGCTGGTGGGGCTGCTTGTTGGCTATTTTGATGGCATTGGCAATGATTTAAGCTTATCAAGGACATTTGTGTGGTTTCCAATGTTTTTACTTGGCTTTTATATGAAGAAGGAGCATTTTCAGAAGCTGACATCGAAAAAAGGAAAGTTGTTTTCCGCCATCATGCTTGTTGCTATGCTTTTTGTTATCCACTTTGTTCTAGTTGATATACCGAAGGAATGGATGTACGGCTCCAAATCATATGAAAAGCTTGGTGCGGACTGGGAAGGGGGATTCATTCGTCTTCTTTATTATGGAATGAGCTTGTTGATGATTTGCATCTTTTTAGCGTTTGTGCCACAGCGGGAGTGCTTTTTTTCAAAATGGGGGGCACGAACATTATACATCTATCTTTTACACGGCTTTATCATTCGCTATTTTAGGGTGAGCGATTTTGTCAGTTATATAAAATCAACAGAATCTTATTATCTTTTGCTACTATTTTCGATAATTGTTACGCTTTTTCTTTCAAGTAAGATGGTTTCTACCATTGCTCAACCCATCATAGATTTTCGAATGGACGGTCTGAGACAATTATGGCAACTAAAGAAAAGAAAAGGTTAGTGTAAAGAAGCGGTGAATTCCATTTAGGATTTCACTGCTTTTTTATATTTTAAAAATATTAAGCTTTGTTAAAGGATTAAAGTGTAAAAAAGACATCGACTTACACCTCAATAGCGGAAGTCGTATCTTTCTAACGGTAGATATTGATGTCATAACTTGTGGCGAAGAAAATGGGCAAAAAGCATGATGAAAATGTAATAAATTTGTCAAAAACTAAATATTTTAATGAAAACTTATAAAAAAACACAATGATTTATGTCGAATATTGTGAAAAAATGGGTAAAAATGCCTACCTGATGAAAATGCGATTACTTCTAGAATGCAAAATATCAGCTTAATAAATGTAAGTCCAATTTACAAATATGGAATAATATGATAAAAATTGGGTGATATATTACAAAAATTATAAAGTATGGGATTTTATTTGTTGCGGTAAACCCATCAATTGAATTACAAAAAAACGTATTTTAGGAGAGAAGACGCGGATGTTAGAGTCAAAGAAAAGAGCTGCTATATTTTTGCTCTTATCCTTCTTTTTAGCAATGATAGCTGGATATTTAGTTCTGGGGAAGGTAAGGGACTTAAACGCAGAGTTAGGGGGAATGACAAAAATTTATATAGCGAAGGGAGACATCCCAGTTAGAACTTTAATTCAGGAAAATCAAGTTATCACTGCAGAAATTCCAAATAAATTTGTTAATAAGGCCTACATAACTGATAAAGAAGATTTAGTAAATAAAGTATTGGTAGTGCCGTTATCGGAGGAAGATATTATAACAAAGAATATGCTAAAGCCATTTTCTAATCTACGCGAGGAAAATCACCGTTTGGTGGCAGTGTATCCTTCCGAAAAAGTCCAGTTTGATCAGGTAGTAGAGGCGTTGGACCGGGTTGATATTATCATTTCAACTGAAAATAATGGGGTTCGTACTACTGAAGTCTTTATGAGGGATGTCCCCGTTGCGTTTGCACAAGGGACTGAAGATAGTTTTACAGGTGTAGCTCTTGAATTAAGTATAGAGGACGCAAGGAAATTAATACATATGCAAAATTATGCGGAAAAGATAAGAATTTTGAAAGCCAATGTTGGAAGAATCGAAACAGGCTATTAAAGTACGTGAATCAAAGTAAAAACAATTATTTAAGAGGGAATTATATGGAGCAGAATTTGAAAGTTTTAGTAGTAAGCGACGATGAGCTCATTCACAATCAAATTTTAAATGCTATTTCAGGGAGCTATAGCTGTCAACTTATAAATACAAAGGATTTAAATCGGGAGATTAATAGGGATGTTCAAGATATTGTCATTTATGTGCAGACCGATAGTGATAACGCAGTAGAAGGCATTCACTATATTAAATCGGTTAGTCCTTTAACTTTTGTTATTTTTATATCAACTATTTCTGATTTTACGTTGCTAAGAAATATTACAAAAGCAGGTGCAGCTGAGTTTTTTGTTTATCCAGAGGAACATGGTTTATTTGTTAGCCGTTTTCCATCAATTTTTCAAAACTATGAAATTCAGAAAAATAAAAAGGAAGAATCATTTTCTTTTATTTCGAGGGGTAGAGGACAGATATTATCGGTTTTTAGCGGAAATGGCGGGTGCGGGAAATCAAACATTGCATCGACACTTGCCCAAACGATTAAAGTGGAATCAACTGCTGAAGTGATTTTAATTGATTTAAATTTGCAGTTCGGAGGAATTGAAACATTATTATCGATTCAATCAAATCGATCCATTGTTGATTTAGCTCCAGTTATTGATGAATTAAACGAAAATCATATTCGAAATGTTTCACAAAAACTTGAACATTCAAAGCTTGATGTTCTTATAAGTCCTTGTGATGCGGAAGCAGCCGAAACAATTACAGAAGAGTTTATCGCTAAATTGTTAAGAACATGCAGAAGAAGCTTTGATTTTGTTGTGTTAGATTTACCGTCAAATATAAACGGTTTAGTGGTAACTGCCTTGGAGGAATCAGACAAAATTTTCTACGTTTTAACACCAGATACACCTTCTTTAAAAGTGCTGAAGCAATTTGAACTATTGTCAGTGAGGCTAGGTGTGGAGTTAACCTCTAGAACATCAATCGTTCTAAATAAGGTTGGAAAGGAAAATGAAGTACAGGAAAAGGATATTAAAAACGTTTTACGCTTTCCAATTGTCTCCACCATCCGTTGGGATACAAAAGGATTGCAGCCATTTTTGAATAAAGGGGAGCCAGTAAGAAAAGCAAGGAAAGAAAGAAGGCTTATCCCATTTGCAAAGGATGTAAGAAAATGGAGCCTTTCCTTGTTGGAATAGGGGGTTAACAAATGGCATCTATATTTGAAAGAAGAAAAACAAAAATTGTTAGCTCTCCCAAAATACAATCTTATCAATATGAAAACCATCTCGTCGGGGAGCTTGTTGAGCATTATAAAGCCAGATTATTAAGAGATACGAATTTAGAGGCTTTAACAAAGCTTTCACAGGGTGAAATGAAGCTTAGAATTGAGCAGCTCGTTAGCCAATTTATGGCGGAAGAAAAGGTCATTATTTCTCGCCATGATAAGGAGATATTGATTACTCGCATCTTAGATGAGTCAGTTGGATTTGGACCGCTTGAGCCTTTGATAAATGATTCCTCTATTACAGAAATAATGATTAACGGTTGGAATGAGGTGTACGTTGAGAGATTTGGGAAGCTTGAAATAACGGATGTGACTTTTAGGAATGATGACCATGTTCGCCACATAGTAGACCGAATTGTTGCCCCTATTGGCAGAAGAATTGATGAAAGTTCACCAATGGTTGATGCCCGTTTACCTGACGGCAGTAGGGTAAATGCAGTTATTGCACCAATAAGTTTAAATGGCACATTAGTTTCCATTAGAAAGTTCAGAAAAGAGCCATTTAAAATGGAGGATTTATTAAACTTCAGTGCCCTTAACTCTAGTATGGCGGTTTTTCTTGATGGGGTTGTAAAAGCTAAAATGAACACGTTAATATCTGGGGGAACTGGCAGTGGTAAAACAACAATATTAAATGTGTTAGCTGCCTCCATACCACACGGGGAAAGGATCATTACGATAGAGGATTCAGCAGAATTGCGGCTTGACAGAACAAATGTAGCTGGCCTTGAGGCCAGACCTGCTAACGTTGAAGGCAGTGGGGAAATTTCAATAAGACAGCTTGTAAAAAATGCACTTCGGATGCGGCCTGACAGAATTATAGTGGGGGAGGTTCGAAGCGGGGAAGCCTTTGACATGCTGCAAGCCATGAATACAGGACATGAAGGTTCTTTAACGACTGTCCATGCGAATTCACCCGATGATGCCCTTCGCCGGGTGGAGGCTATGGTCGTTATGGCTGGAATGGAGTTGCCAAGCCACATAGTCAGGGAGTACATTGTAGGTGCTCTTGATATCATTATTCAAGCTACACGTTTAACAGATGGAACAAGGAAAATTGTTTCCATTTCTGAAGTTACAAAAAATCGAGACGGGTCCCACGACGTTATGGAAATATTCCAATTTAAAAGGACAGCTATGAAATCAGATGGAACGATTGAGGGTTATTTCACACCAACAGGTTATATTCCTAAATGTCTAGAAAGGCTAAAAGTATTTGGAATAAACATTCCCGAAAGAACTTTTACGCCAATTTATGGGGAGGTGCCAAATTGTTAACTTTCGCCATATCCACTCTAGCAGCTTTCATGTTCATAATCTCAATCTTTTTCTTTTTAGACTACCGTAAGGAAAAAAGAGAATGGAGAAAAAATGTATACGAATTTTACCATGAAGGAAAAAGGAGAAAAAGCATCCTTGTGTTATGGGGTGACCGTTTTGATAAAACGGAGATGGCAATTCCCATACATGAGAAGTTAAGGGTTGCAAATCTTCCTTTTACACCATCTGAATATATTGGGGGATTAATAGTTTCGTATTTTGGAGTTATTTTTATCCTGCAAAGCTTTTTTAGTATTAAATTCCCAGTTAACTTTTTGGTTGCTGGTCTAGTCCTAGAGGGTAGCAAGAGGGGATTTTTTCTTTTAAGAAAAAACTTAATGAAGCAGCGCATTGTCGAACAGCTTCCAGAAATTTGTCGTACTCTTGCAAATGCAGCTCGAGCTGGAATGACTTTAACACAGGGAATTAACTTAGTTGCACAGGGGGTGAGTGAACCAGCTAAAGGTGAGTTTCAAAAGCTAGCCCATGAAATCGCTCTAGGTATTGATTTTAATCGAGCTTTGAAGGATATGGAGAAAAGAATTAATAGTCGGGAGTTTCAATTGTTTGTAGCTACTCTGTTAATTCAGAAAAAAGTAGGCGGAAACCTGTTCTCCGTACTAGATGAAATGAGTCAGACTCTAGAAGAAAGAAAAATATTACAGCAGGAGATTAAGACGATGACGGCTGAGCAAAGATATGTTTCTTACTTACTGCCTGTCATTCCCATTTTCTTAGTGTTAATGATGAATAATGTAATAGACGGTTTTCTGGATCCACTTTTTTCGGGGATTGGTGTGATTCTTTTGGCTTTCTTCCTCATAGGAACAGTTTTAACATTTATCTTAGTTAGAAAAGTAACGAATATTAGGGTGTGAAAAAATGGATGGATTAATTGTTATTATCGTATGTTTGTGTCTTATTTTCATAGCCCTTTCATTAAGAAGCTATTACAACTATTTATTGTTTAAAGCGGACCTTAGGGAAGATATAAAAGAAAAGACATTTATTTATAATGCTTTCTCCAAGAAGGTTACAAGAAAAGAGAAAATTATCTCAAAAGTATTCCATTATGCCGATGACTTCTCTGGAATTGGCCAGCGCATTAATTTTTTTAGCGAAAATCATGATATTAAGAAAAAGCTTATGCAAGCGGGCTTCCCTTATAAGTTAACTGTTGAACGGTTTCAGGGGTTGAAGATATTTCTTTTAATTATTGGCTTATTAATTGGAGGATTATCGCTTGTATTTAGGCTACCTTATGCTGAGCTAGCAGTAATTCTTTATCCGCTTATAGGCTATTTCGGAGCGTTAATGTGGCTTCAAAGGAAGGCGAAAGGTAGGCAAGAAGAATTATCGTTTCAATTACCAGATTTCTTAGATACGATGAGTGTCACTCTGCAAGCTGGTGTTGGCTTAGATCAAGCCTTACGGGACATTGTTCCTTATTTTGAAGGTCCAATTAAGGATGAATTCGGTCGATTTATTCAAGAGACAGATGTTGGAGTGCCAAGAGCCGATGCATACAGGTCGTTGTTGGAACGTAACGATAGTAAGGAATTCCAAATGCTCATTAAATCACTAATTCAAGGGGAAAGACTGGGCGTCCCGATTTCAAAAACATTTAAACATCAAGCTGAAGAAATGCGAAAGTTTAAGAAAGAAAAGACAAAAGAGCTAGCAGCCAAAGCGTCCCCAAAAGTGACGTTGATTACCACATTTATTGTAATGCCATCCGCCTTAATCCTAATTGGTGGCTTAGTGATAATGAATATGTTCAGTGATAATAGTAATTTATTTGATTTATTTAAATAAAACAATTTTAAAGGAGAGATTTCGTAATGAAAGATTTAATGATTAAAGCTTGGGTAAAAGTAATGCATCCATTGAAAAATGAAAGAGGAGCACAAACGTTAGAATGGTTAGGATTAGCTGCATTGTTAATACTTGTTCTTGGGATTGTTTCGCAGGCGGTCAAAGGGGAAGAGGCAGGAATTGGAGAAATCATCAAAAATATTGTGAAGAAAATTACAGAGATGGTAGGTTGATAAATGCGCTAGTTTAGACATTCTCAGCCCACAATGGCTAAAGGAGGCGCATAGAAATGAAACGATATTGTCATTTAATAATAGTTATTTTACTATTTTCTTCATTATCGGCTTGTAATACGGATGATAATACGGAGGATTTAGAGGAAAAACAACAGGTGATTGAACGAGTAAAGGAAAAGAAGCAGGAAAATAAACAGAAAGATAAAGCGAAAGAAAGTAGTATTGAAATAGACCCTCTTCCAAGTACATATGAGGAGTTATCAAAATTACCAGTCGGGGAGCTTGCTGATTTTCGCCCTGATACAAGTGAACCAGAAAAAACATTAGAGGCTTTTAAAGATTTACCTGATATTTCAAGTA